>CAXMTM010000332.1:0-20264 GCA_964196385.1 Arenicellales bacterium | reverse complement strand
AACACAGTTTTTATCCACTTGACGCTGGTTCCCTATATCGACGTGGCCGGGGAGATCAAGACCAAACCGACCCAGCATTCTGTAAAGGAACTGAGGAGCATCGGCATACAACCGGATATCCTGGTGTGCCGGATCAAAGACCCTCTTGGTGAGGATGCGCAGCGGAAAATAGCCATGTTTACCAACGTTTCCAGTCAGGCGGTCATCTCCGCGGTGGACAAGGACAGCATTTACAAAATTCCCGCAATGTTCAGGGATCAACACGTGGACGATATCGTTCTTCAGCAGCTGGGCCTGGAAGCGCCCCGGGCCGACCTGTCGGAATGGAACAAGGTGGTGCACGATGGTGAGCACCCCACGCAGCGGGTGCGAATTGCACTGGTCGGCAAGTACGTTGAACTTACCGAGTCTTACAAGTCATTGTCCGAAGCCCTGAATCATGCCGGGATTCACACGCGCACGGGTATAGATATTGACTACGTCGATTCAGAGGCACTGGAGCACGATGGTGTAGATCGTCTGTCGGGCGTGGATGCCATACTGGTCCCGGGCGGCTTTGGCCAACGCGGGATTGAGGGCAAGATCAAGGCCGTGAACTACGCGCGGGAGCAGAAGGTGCCCTACCTGGGAATTTGTCTGGGCATGCAAGTCGCAGTCATTGAGTTCGCCAGGCACAAGGCCGGTCTTGCCGACGCCCACAGCACCGAATTTGACAGCACCGCGCCTTACCCGGTCATCGCCCTCATAACGGAGTGGATGGATACAGATGGCTCTTTGCAGCGGCGCACGGTCGATTCGGAGCTCGGCGGCACTATGCGTCTGGGCGGCCAGCAAATAAAATTGTTATCGGGTACGACTACGCACAAATGTTACGGTGAAGATCAGATCGTAGAGCGGCATCGCCACCGGTATGAGTTCAACAACCAGTATCGCAGTCAGCTCGAAGCGAAAGGGTTGATTATAGCCGGCGTCACCGCAGATGACCTGGTAGAGGTGGTAGAACTGCCGGATCACCCCTGGTTCGTCGGTTGCCAGTTCCACCCGGAGTTTACTTCTTCACCGCGCGACGGTCATCCGCTGTTCTCCGGATATGTGATGGCGGCACGCGCCTGCAGAGATTCGAAACAGCTCCAAACCGAACTTCCCGCCCAGGTCGTAGCACAGTGAAGTTGTGTGGTGAGGAGATCGGCCCTGAGCGGCCGATGTTCCTGATTGCCGGTCCCTGCGTTATAGAGTCAAGAGATTTTGCGATCGACACCGCCACCGTTATCAGGGAAATCGCGAGCAAGCTGGGTATTTTGTTCATATACAAGTCTTCCTATGACAAGGCCAACCGGACATCCGGCGGATCGTTCCGGGGCCTGGGCCTGGATGAAGGCCTCGATATTCTGTCTGCAGTAAAAAAGCAGGTAGGGTGTCCCGTGCTCACCGATGTCCATGCCTCAGCGGACGTCCCGGCAGTAGCATCCGTGGTGGATGTCCTGCAGACGCCCGCGTTTCTGTGCCGCCAGACAGACCTGATCAACGCAGTAGCAACATCCGGCAAACCTGTAAATATCAAAAAAGGCCAGTTCCTGTCACCCCGTGAAATGGGCAACGTGGTAGCCAAAGCAATCGCTGCCGGGGGAGGGGATCAGGTCATGGTCTGTGAACGCGGGGTATCATTTGGGTACAACAACCTGGTCGTGGATATGCGATCGCTGGCCGCGCTCAGGCAAACCCATTGTCCGGTAGTTTTTGATGCGACCCATTCCGTCCAGTTGCCCGGGGGCGAGGGAACGTACTCCGGGGGGCAGAGGGAGTACGTTCCTGTTCTGGCCCGGGCGGCGGTGGCTGTAGGTATTGCGGGCCTGTTTCTGGAGACCCACCCGGACCCTGAAAATGCACCCAGCGACGGCGCCAATGCATGGCCGCTGACTGAACTGGAGCAGTTGCTCGGACGACTGATGGAACTCGATGCAAAGGTCAAGCAACAGCGTTGGCCCGGGATTTAGGGAGTAGGTATGACGAAAATCAGTGAGATTCACGCCCGTGAGATTCTGGACTCCAGAGGAAATCCAACCGTCGAGGCTGAGGTGCGTCTCGAGGATGGGTCGATTGGTTGGGCAGCAGTGCCTTCGGGCGCATCCACCGGATCGCTGGAAGCGCTGGAACTGAGGGACGAGGACCCGGACAGATACCTCGGCAAGGGTGTCCTCACCGCCGTGGAGAACGTCAATACGTTGATCAATCGGACCTTGGTGGGGATGAATGCCGCGGACCAGGAATCTATCGATGCCGCAATGATCGAACTGGACGGCACGGAGAATAAATCCGTGCTGGGAGCCAACGCTATTCTTGGCGTCTCGATGGCCGTTGCCAAGTCCAGCGCGCAAAGTGAAAATAAGCCGTTGTACCAATACCTGGCAGAGATTTTCGGGTCGACAGGTCAATATGTGCTGCCCGTACCACAGATGAATATCATCAACGGTGGAGCACATGCGGACAACGGTATAGATTTTCAGGAATTCATGGTCCTTCCGACTGGTGCGCCGACTTTCGCGGAGGCTTTGCGCATGGGGGTGGAGGTCTTTCACCGACTAAAATCGGTGTTGGCTGAAAAGAATTTGAGCACGGCGGTCGGTGACGAGGGCGGGTTTGCTCCGGAACTCGAGTCTAACGAAGCTGCCGTCGGCGTTATTCTTGAAGCTATCGGCCGCGCCGGTTACGAACCGGGCCGGGACATCTGGCTGGCGCTGGACCTGGCCAGTACCGAATTCTATAGCGACGGCAAGTATTGTTTGAGCGTGGAAGGCCTGGAGTTGAACACGGCTTCTTTCTCGGAATACATCACCTCATGGACACGAAAATATCCAATTCTGTCACTTGAAGACGCGATGGCGGAGAACGACTGGGCCGGGTGGACGGATCTTACCGCACTCATTGGTGAGCAGATCCAACTCACCGGTGATGATCTGTTCGTAACCAACACCCGCATACTCCGCAAGGGCATTGAACTGAAAGCGGCAAATTCCATATTGATCAAACTCAATCAGATCGGCACGTTGACTGAGACTCTGGCCGCTGTCCGGCTGGCACAGAATTCCGGATACCGGGTTACGATCTCACACCGTTCCGGCGAGACCGAAGATACCACCATAGCGGACCTCGCGGTGGCCACGGGTGCCGGGCAAATCAAGACCGGTTCCCTGTGCCGCTCAGAGCGGGTGGCAAAATACAACCGATTGTTACGCATTGAAGCAGAATTGGGGCAAAGCGCCCGCTACCCGGGCATCGGTGCTTTACGTTAAAACAACTGCCGGATAAAATATTTAAAGTGGAATATTCGATCACAGCGAAAAGCATCAGTGGAACACAGGCCATTCTGGCTTTACTGGTGCTGCTGTTTCTGGTGCTGCAGTACACGGTGTGGCTTGGCGACTTCGGCTACCTTCGGTTGCTGCAACTGGAGAGTGCGATTTCGTCGCAGCAGGGGGCCAACAATAAACTCGAACAGAGAAACCAGCGCTTGCGGGCGGAAGTGATCGATCTCAAACAGGGTACTGCCGCATTGGAGGAACGGGCCCGGATGCAACTCGGCATGATCAAGGAGGGTGAGGTATTCTTTCAGGTGCTGGAACCCGAATAGGTGTTTAGCACCTATTTCTCACCGGATTGACGAGCCCTCCCTGAATCTTTGAATAAACAAGCATCTTTGAATCCACAAGACCTTTTCTTCAGTCGGAAATACACGCGGTTATTCCCCTCCTTCAGGAAATGCCTTGTGAATCCAAATCTCTGCGCGATCTTCTCGCCACCCGGTGAGAAATGGGGGCTACGCTTGTTTCTGTTCAGGGCTTTGCAGGGGGTATGGCAGATTTTTCCGCACCACGATCGGGCCCGAACCGTCGTATATTCGAAGGTCGTCGGCGTCCGCACCCAGATTTTCCAGTCGGACCGTCGTGAGAATGTCGTAATAACCACATTCGGCGGGTGTAGCGTCGACCAGCATGCCGATACTCTGCTCCTTGGCCGAAGTATATAATTTATCCCCCGGCAACGGGGCGCGGTCCGGGCTGTGGACCCCGGCGCGAATCATGCGCGTTTTCAGCTTGCCCAGATAATGCATACGGGCGACGATTTCCTGGCCCGGATAACATCCCTTGTTAAAATTCACCGCACCAATGAGATCCATGTTCACATTCTGGGGAACGAATTGTTCGCTGGTTTCGGTAAATATCGAGGGTCGGCCCTGCGCGATGTCCAGTGATGCCCAGGCCCAACTGCCTGTTCTGGCTGTGGTGCGGGAAAGTTGTTGCCACAGATCGGCGAGTACCGGTGGCGCTGCGACCACCTGATAGCGTGGCGAGTCGGGTGGCGAGTGGCATATGACGGAGACCTTCGATACGGTACGGCAATCATTGGTGCCTTGGGGCAGATCACCCAGCAAGGCCGCCAGGGACTTGCTGCTTTTCTGTCCGGCCACGCCAAAACTCCTGATGTCTTTTTCTACATTGAGTTCAACTTTTGCCCGCAGAATGAACCGGCGAAGCCGTTCGGCGACATTGTGCAATACACCCTTGTTCGTCTGTAATACAACCTGTTCGTTGTTACGGTAAAGACGAAATACACAGAGCAACCTGCCTTTGGCTGTACAGTACCCACTGATCTGTGATTCCGAGTCGGATAGCTTGTGCAGATCGTTGGTTAACTGGCCGTGCAGGAAATTTACCGCATCAGGTCCACGGGCTGACATAAAGTGCAGGTGTGACAGGTCGCATATGAATTCACCGTGACGGCGAATCTCATTTTCGGCAGACTGCGTTTCGAAAAAGCTATATCCTGAGGCACCGATATCAGGCCCGGGTCCTTCAAAAAACTTTTGCCAATTTGTTTCCATCGAATATCCAGACAAGGCCGGCGCGGGTTGTATTTCAACGTGTTACAGTAGAGAATACAGGCTTCTATTGCACTGCACAATCATGAAAGACAAAGAAAAAAACAGACCGAAGACAACGGTGCCTGCATCAGATTCGAAACAGAAAGCCCCGCACCATTACCCCAGGGAGACCGGTGGCCCCAGGGGGCCTGAGCCGACACGCTACGGTGACTGGGAACGCAAAGGGCGTTGTATCGATTTTTAATGCCATCCCTGTCGGGCGCTACAAACTCATGCCAGTTGTACAATTCCTCAAGTAGATGACAAACCGACCGCTCTCGCCACATCTGCAAATTTACCGACCACAGCTCACCTCGCTGCTGTCTGTCACTCATCGTGCCACCGGTGTTTTTCTCAGTTTTGGAATCCCTGTTTTTTTATACTGGTTGTGGTCGGTGGAACAGGGGCCGGAAACGTATGCCGAAGCCCGCGTGCTGCTGGGCTCTTTTTTCGGCCGAAGCTTACTTCTAATGTGGTCATTTTCGTTCTATTACCACACCTGCAATGGTATCCGTCACTTGTTCTGGGACATAGGCAAGGGCCTTGAAATCGAAGATGTATATCGCAGCGGCTGGTGGATGGTCGGGATGTCTGTCGGCCTCACTGTGGTGACATGGGCAGCGGCGTATATGCTGCGGGGGGCTGTATAATGGACCTGAGAACGCCGCTGGGCCGCGTTTTGGGCTGGGGATCGGCCAGGCATGGGAGCAGCCATTGGTGGTGGCAGCGTATGACGGCCATCAGCCTGGTACCGTTGGGCGGGTGGTTTGTGATTTCTGTTTTGATGCTTTTCGGGTCCAGTCACGACAGTGCTACCCTTTGGTTGCGTTCTCCATTGCAGGCGGCCCTGTTCATTTTGTTCATGGCGATGACCTTCTGGCATACGTCTTTGGGGTTGCAGGTCATAGTGGAAGACTATATTCATACTGAATGGTTGAAGCTGTCCGTACTGATCACAATAAAAATGATCATTACTTTGCTTGCGGTGATCGCGGCCCTGTTGCTCTTGCGGATCTATCTGGGAGGATAGTATGCAGGGAAACTACACCATAATAGATCACACCTATGACGTAGTGGTGGTCGGGGCTGGTGGTGCGGGCTTGCGCTCCGCCCTCGGCATGGCATCGGCCGGTCTGTCCACGGCTTGTATATCCAAAGTATTTCCGACCCGCAGCCATACCGTCGCCGCCCAGGGGGGGATGAGCGCGGCCCTCGGTAATATGGGCGAAGACGACTGGCGCTGGCATATGTACGACACGGTAAAGGGATCGGACTGGCTGGGCGACCAGGACGCGATAGAGTATATGTGCCGGGAGGCGCCCGCCGCTGTCATCGAACTGGAACACTACGGTGTTCCGTTTTCCAGGACGGACGAGGGCAGGATCTATCAACGTGCCTTTGGTGGAATGACCACGCACTTTGGCCAGGGCCAGGCCATGCGTACCTGCGCGGCGGCGGATCGAACCGGCCACGCCATTTTGCATACCCTGTACCAGCAATCGCTTAAGCACGATGCGACTTTCTATATAGAGTACTTTGCGCTGGACCTCATTATGGAAGAGGGGGAGTGCCGCGGTGTCATGGCGTGGTGCCTGGATGATGGAACCTTACACAGATTCAGGGCAAAGATGACGGTGCTCGCCACGGGAGGATATGGCAGAACTTATTTTTCCTGCACTTCGGCGCACACCTGCACCGGCGACGGTAACGCGATGGTGTTGAGGGCCGGGCTGCCTTTGCAGGATATGGAGTTCATTCAGTTTCATCCTACCGGCATCTACGGTGCCGGCTGTCTGATTACGGAAGGTGCCCGGGGTGAGGGTGGCTACCTGACCAACGCCAGGGGCGAACGCTTCATGGAGCGCTACGCACCCAATGCCAAGGACCTGGCATCACGCGACGTGGTTAGCCGTTCGATGACGCAGGAAATCAGGGAAGGTCGCGGAGTGGGTGTTGAAGCCGACCATATACATCTTCATCTGGAGCATCTGGGACCAGATTTGCTGGCTGAAAGACTGCCCGGGATTTCTGAATCCGCCCGAATATTTTCGGGCGTGGACGTAACCACGGATCCCATACCGGTGATCCCGACGGTGCATTACAACATGGGCGGCATTCCGTCCAACTTTCACGGCGAAGTCGTTACCCTGAAGGACGGCAATCCCGATACAGTGGTCCCCGGATTGATGGCAATTGGTGAAGCGGCTTGCGTGTCCGTGCACGGCGCCAACAGATTGGGTTCGAATTCACTGCTTGATTTGATCGTGTTCGGGCGCGCTTCCGCACATCGGGCAACACAGATTGTCGATCCCAGCGAAGCATCGCGGCCATTACCAAAAGATGCCGGACAAAGCGCCATCGACCATCTGGACCGTTTACGCTATGCCGACGGGGGCTGTATGACGGCTGAGATCAGGCTGCAGATGCAGAGGGTAATGCAAAACCACTGCGCGGTGTTTCGCACCGGTGACGTCCTGCGGGAAGGTGTATTGAAGTTGGCCGAAGTCCGGGAGCGGATCAAGGATGTGAAAGTCAGCGACAAAAGCATGATCTGGAATACGGACCTGGTAGAGACACTGGAACTGGAAAATCTGCTGAGCCAGGCTCTGGTTACTATCCATTCAGCGGCGAATCGAGAAGAGAGTAGAGGCGGTCACGCCAGAGAGGATTTTCCGGAAAGGGATGACATCAACTGGATGAAACACACATTGGCGTGGATCGATGACGATCGAAGCCCGGAAATAGATTACCGGCCCGTACACGACTACACGTTGGGGGACGAGGTCGAGCCTATCCCGCCAAAAGCCCGTGTTTACTAACACTGTAGTAGAATAATAAACGATTATGGTAGAGTTTTTATTACCGAGAAATTCCAGGGTTGTAAAGGGGAAGAAGTTTCAGAGCCGGACCGCAGTCGGAGAGCTCAAGACCTTTGACATATATCGCTGGAATCCGGATGAAGATAATAACCCGAGGGTCGACAGCTACCAGGTGGACCTCGGTTCCTGTGGGCCCATGGCGCTGGACGCGCTGATAAAAATAAAGAACGAAACAGACTCCACTCTCACCTTCAGACGCTCTTGCCGAGAGGGAATCTGTGGTTCTTGCGCCATGAATATCGACGGTACAAACACTCTGGCGTGTACCAAACCCATAAACGAAATCAAAGGAACGGTAAAAATATACCCGTTGCCCCACACGCCGGTGGTCAAGGACCTGGTTCCGGATCTTGGCCAGTTTTATGCTCAGTACTCATCAGTCAAGCCGTGGTTGCAAACCAGGACCCCGCCGCCACCGGATCGCGAGCGTTTGCAGTCGAAGCAGGAAAGAGAGGAACTGGACGGGCTTTACGAATGCATAATGTGTGCGTGCTGCTCCACCAGTTGTCCCAGTTACTGGTGGAACAGTGATCGGTACCTGGGACCTGCAGCCCTGCTGCAAGCCTACAGGTGGATAGCAGACAGCCGGGATGATGAGACCGGGGATCGGCTGGATGACCTGGAGGACCCGTTCAAGTTATACCGTTGCCACACGATCCTGAACTGCACCCGGACCTGTCCCAAAGGTCTGAATCCGGCCAAAGCGATCGCAGAAATAAAAAAACTTCTCGTTGCCCGGCTCTGACCTCAAGGGCGTCCTCAAGTCGAAACTGCGTTGGCGATGTCGCCGCGGAACCAGGGAACTGGACCTTCTGCTGACGCAGTTTCTGGCACAACGGTTCGACGATGCCCGAACACCGTGTCAAAAAGCGTTCTCCGAATTGCTGGAACAACAGGATCCGGTGATTGCCGACTGGATCTGGGGCAGGGCACCGGTGCCCGCAGGCGATCTCGGAGAAGTCATCGAGATGATTCGCCAGGACGCGGGATTTTAGTTGAGAATGGGAGCTGGATCAGACCAATTCGGGCCGTGTTGCCGACCGACGTAGTTTGACGGGACCAGTACCGTATCCACGGAGTAGGTGGAGAACTTCTGTGGGAAATCCAGCGTGTAGTGCAAACCGCGACTTTCCTGTCGCGACAGTGCGCACTGAACGATCAGATCCGACACCAGAACCAGGTTTCTGAGTTCGATCAGATCGTTGTTGATCCGAAAGTTGCTGTAATAATCCCGTATTTCATCAGACAGCAGCCTGATGCGGTGATACGCTCGCTGCAGCCGTTTCGTGGTGCGTACTATCCCGACATAGTCCCACATGAAACGGCGTAACTCGTCCCAGTTGTGGGACACGACAATCTGCTCATCGGGGTCGCTAACGCGACTTTCGTCCCATGACGGCAACACACCCTCATAAAGCTTCCAGCTTTCGATGTTGGCGTTGATGTCGTCCGCCACGGATTTTCCGATGACAAGACACTCCAGCAATGAGTTGCTGGCCAGCCTGTTGGCTCCGTGCATCCCGGTAGAGGCGCATTCACCTATGGCGTACAACCCCCGCAGATCGCTGCGGCCGTGGATATCCGTGGCTACACCACCACAGGTATAGTGCGCGGCCGGAACTATGGGAATAGGGTCCGTGCGCATGTCGTAGCCAAATTTGAGGCAAGCAGACAGGATGTTTGGGAAGTGCTGCTCGATGAAAGCCGCCGGTTTGTGACTGATGTCCAGGAACACGGAGTCAACCCCGTGTTTTTTCATCTCATAGTCGATCGCCCTGGCTACGATGTCGCGCGGCGCCAGTTCTGCCCGTTCATCGTGCCTGGACATGAACGCGGTGCCATCGGGCAGGATCAGGCGACCGCCTTCCCCACGCACTGCTTCGGAAATCAGGAAGGTTTTTGCCTGTGGGTGGTACAAACACGTTGGGTGAAACTGGATGAATTCCATATTTGCTACGCGGCACCCCGCACGCCAGGCCATGGCGACGCCATCCCCGGTAGCGGTATCCGGATTGCTGGTATAAAGGTAGGCTTTGGCGGCGCCTCCACAGGCCAAAACGACGCTACGGGCCGCATGCACGCCGACTTTCCCAGCCCCGATATCGAGTATATACGCGCCGATACACCGGCCTTGAAGCGCCGGTTCCAGTCTGCTTGATGTGATCAGATCAACCGCAACGTGATGTTCCAGAACGCGGATCAGGGGGTGAGCCCTTACGGCATCCACCAGAGTCTGCTCTACCGCTCTCCCGGTCGCATCCTCCGCATGGAGGACACGCCGGTGGCTGTGTCCACCCTCTCTGGTCAGATGGAACTCGGCGACATTGCCCTCCCGCCGACTGAATACAACGCCCTGGTCAATCAGCCACTGGATGTTTTCCGGGGCATTTTTGACTATATATTCGACGGTATCGGTCCGGCACAATCCGGCCCCGGCATCCAGTGTGTCGTTTATGTGGGATTCGAATGAATCCGCAGATCCTACAGCGGCGGCAATTCCACCCTGGGCGTAGTAGCTCGACCCTTCGGTAACGGATCGCTTGGCAACCACCGTGACCCGTCTGTTGGAGTCTGCCAGATGCAGGGCCACGGTCAGGCCGGCCAGACCGGCGCCTACAACCAGTACGTCATCTTGTTCCATGTCGGCAGTGTTCGGTTCGGTGGACTATGGGCAAATGGTAACGCCGCGAAGCGCGGGATATAAGGTATTATATCTCGCGATCCACAAAAAATTGTTTTGATTTACTAACCCGGAAGGTCGCAAATCATATATAAACACCCCAGACTCCGCCCGGATAGTCTCAAATGTGCCCGAACATTGCACAAAAATATGAAGTACCGGGCCAATTCCGGAACGATTCCGATCGAACTTTATTCGTGTGTAATTGTCTCTTTTCCTAGTGCCGGACGACCGACTTTCACGCGTTCTTGTCGAGGCGTAGATGGATAAGCCTGGCGTCGATCTTGCCATCGTAAAGAGAGTGCAAGCCGGTGACGGTGCGGCGTTCAACCTGCTGGTCAGAAAGTACCAGCACAAGGTAGTCAATTTAATTGCCCGATATGTCTATGATTCCGGTGATGTTGAAGATGTTGCGCAAGAGGTTTTTGTCAAGGCTTATCGGGCCATCGGAGGATTCCGTGGGGACAGCGCTTTCTATACATGGTTGTACAGGATTGCAATCAACACGGCCAAGAACCATTTGGTTGCACAGAGTCGCCGGCCCCCGCAAACGGATGTAGATGCACAGGATGCCGAATTGATCGAGGCCGGCCGTAATTTGCGGGAAATGGAGACACCGGAGTCCAGCTTGCTGAGCCAGGAACTTGCGCAAAGGATCACCAGTGCGGTGCGTGAATTGCCCGAAGAATTGAGGACCGCGATTACGTTGAGGGAAATGGAGGGGTTGAGTTATGAAGAAATTGCCACGGTCATGGATTGCCCGATTGGGACGGTGAGGTCCAGGATTTTCAGGGCGCGGGAGGCAATCGACCAGCAACTGGCGCCGCTATTAAAATAGAAAATGAGGAATAGAAAATGACATCTCAGGGACTATACAAAATCAAGTGAGATATAAACTCGGGAAACGACACAGTCAGGTCTAATTATGCGTGAAAAAATTTCAGCTCTGCTGGATGATGAACTCAGTGGATCGGAACAGGATAATGTCTTGAAGGCAATCAGTTGCGATACATGTTTATCCGAGACGTGGCAACGGTATCACCTGATCCGGGCCGCGCTTCGAGCAGAATCTATCGTACATGTTCACCATCTTCCTGAGCGTATGGCGCCTCTGCTTTCCGGCAAGACCGCACAGGCGCGGAAACGGCCGGCGGTGTCATCGGCACCCATAAAATGGGTGCCGGGCCTGGCGCTCGCTGCTTCAATCGCGGGCCTTGCAGGGCTCGGTTTGTTTTACACCATGGGGCAGACGACATTCGATCAGCCGGCACGGGTAAACCAGGTTGTGCAGGCGGACCAGGGAACCCAGTGGGAGTCCTCGACCCCTGATGTTGAGCAGATGTTAAACGCATTTCTGGTGGAGCACGGTGAATTTGCACCCCCGTCGGGCATGAACGGTCTAATGGCGTACGCTAAATTTGTCAGCTACGATTCTACCGATTGAACCCGCTATAGCTGTGCCCTGCATGCGTTATCTGCTTGTCCTTGTTCTCTGGTCCGGCACTGTTTATGGTAATTCCGTCGACAGGTGGCTGATGCGAATAAACGATGCTGCCAGCCTGAACTACCAGGGCGTTTTTATCTACGTTTACGGTTCGACTCTTGAGACGATGCGGGTCGTCCACCGGGTGGAAGGCGGGGTCACAAAGGAACGGATCTTTTCGCTCAACGGGGCGCCCCGGGAGATTATCCGTGATGCGGAACAGGTATGGTGTTACGTGCCCGAGCAGCAGATTGGCGTGCATGAGTACCGTAAAGTTCCCAAGCAGAGCTTCCCGGATATGCTGCCCCAGGGAATGGACCGCCTGGGCAATAACTATGCTCTGAGCTTGGGCCGGGAGGGCAGGATCGCGGATCGGCCGGCGCAGCAGATTCTGATATCACCCCTGGACGAGTACCGATATGGATATGTGCTCTGGGCTGACCAGGAAACAGGTCTGCTGTTGAAAGCGGTGCTTGTTTCCAGTGACAATAAACCTATTGAGCAGTACATGTTCACGATGGTAAATATCGGCGGCCCAATCGATGACGCGGACCTGTCGCCGCATACGGCCAGAGAGAATCTGAAGTGGTTTGCCGCTGAAGGTGACGTTCAGGGGCCCCGATTTACTGCGCTCGAGAAGCCGGGCTGGGAGATCAGAAACATCCCGGAAGGGTTTATGATATCGCAACAACTAAAAAGAATGTCACCAATACGCAATAGCATGATGGAGCATTATGTCTACAGTGACGGCCTGGCGGCGGTATCGGTTTTCATCGAAATGACAGACAATGACAATGCCTTGACCGAGATGGACGGCGCAAACCGAATCGGCGCGGTAAATGCGTTCGGGCGCACCCAGGACGGGTACCATATCACCGTAGTCGGGGAGGTCCCGTCGCAGACGGTGGATATGATAGGTATGTCGGTCATTAAAATACTACAATAGGGCGCCAGCTAAAGGCAGTTAACCAAATATGATCAACCTCATTGTAAAAACGGCCATATTTTGTGCCGTGTTTTTCCTTGGCGCACCGGGCGCCGCAGCATTAACTGTAAACGATTTGCCGGATTTCGCCGAGTTGGTGGCTACCAACGCCCCTGCGGTGGTGAACATCAGTACTACCCAGACCATGAAGCACCCGGTTCCGCGCGGTCTGCAGATGCCCGACTTGCCGGAGGACAGCCCGTTTTACGACTTCTTCAGAAAGTTCCTGGAAGATGAGACACAGCCACGGAATGCACGCTCCCTGGGTTCCGGGTTCGTGATCTCTGCGGATGGATTCATACTCACCAGTGCACACGTGATAGTAGACGCCAACGAGATACTGGTGCGTTTCCGTGACCGACTGGAACTCAATGCGGAGGTGGTGGGTGTGGATAAACGGAGCGATGTCGCCTTGCTGAAAGTGGATGCGAAAGATCTTCCGGTCGTCAAAATCGGCGATTCAAGCAAATTGGCAGTGGGGGAATGGGTGCTGGCCATCGGTTCACCTTTCGGCTTCGAGAGCACAGCCACGGCGGGCATCGTCTCCGCCAAGGGACGGAGCCTGCCCAACGAGAATTATGTGCCCTTTATTCAGACCGATGTTGCCATCAATCCGGGAAATTCGGGTGGACCGCTATTTAACCTGCAAGGTGAGGTGGTCGGTATCAATGCCCAGATCTACAGTCGTACCGGAGGTTTCATGGGCCTGTCATTCGCCGTACCCATCGATATTGCTATACGGGTAATGGATCAACTCAAGACCGATGGTAAAGTGACCCGTGGCTGGCTCGGCGTATTGATCCAGAACGTCACCCGGAATCTGGCGGAATCTTTCGGTATGGGCAAGCCCACCGGGGCACTGGTTTCTGAAATTTTGCCGAATAGCCCGGCTGCCGGTTCCGATCTGAAACCGGGGGATATCATCGTAAAGTACGATGGAAAAGTGCTGGAAAAAATGGCGGACCTTCCGCCTTTGGTTGGTGTCACCCCTATCGGCAAGGCCGTGTCCCTGGAAGTAATACGCCAGGGAGAGTCGGTAGATGTCGTCGTCACCATTGCCGAGTTGCCGGGTGAGGAGGCCCAGATACTCGGTATTTCGCCGTCGGTTTCAGAGGGGGTCACGGTGCTGGGCATGACCGTTCAGGATTTGTCGGAAGAACAGAAAACGAACCTGCAAATCGACCATGGTGTGATCGTCACCGAGGTCGGTCCCGGACCTGCACAGCAAGCGGGAATAGCCAGCGATGACGTCATCGTTCAGATTCAGGGAAAAGATGTAATAGATACCCAGGTATTACGTGATATTGTCGCCGATCTGCCGGAAAAATCGGTCCCGGTCTTAATAAAACGGGAATCAAGATCAACGTTTTTAGCACTTCGTAAGGAAGAGACGGAGTAATTTGCAATACGGACCGGGGCGATCCGGACCCTGGGTTGTATTGCTGATATAATGACTCCCTGAAACGGGGCGCGACAGCGCCCCGTTCTGTTATTCAATTCTACGTCATTTATCCGCAAGTAATCACATTTACGCCAGTGAACCAGGAGCACATAAGAAATTTCGCGATCATCGCGCACATCGATCATGGTAAATCGACTCTGGCGGACCGATTTATCCAGATTTGCGGCGGATTAGCCGATCGCGAAATGGCCGAGCAGGTGCTCGATAGCATGGATCTGGAAAAGGAGCGGGGGATCACCATAAAGGCCCAGAGTGTACGCCTCGATTACGTTGCCCGGGATGGAGAAACCTACCGTCTCAATCTAATCGATACGCCAGGTCACGTGGATTTTGCTTATGAAGTCTCGAGGTCTCTGACCGCCTGTGACGGTGCCATACTCGTGGTGGATGCCTCTCAAGGCGTGGAGGCCCAAACTCTGGCGGTGTGCTACACGGCGACGGACCTGGGACTCGAGGTTATCCCGGTATTGAATAAAATGGATTTGCCGGCCGCTGATCCCGATCGCGTTATGGAAGAAATTGAGGAAGTCATCGGTATTGATTGTTCCAACGCGGTAAAGGTGAGTGCCAAGACCGGTGACGGTGTGATCGATGTCATGGAATCGATCGTTAAACTCTTGCCGGCACCGTCAGGTGATGCTACCGCGCCTCTCAAAGCGCTGATTATGGATTCGTGGTTTGATAACTACCTCGGTACTATTTCCCTGATCAGGATATTTGACGGAACTCTGGCAACGAAAAACAAGATCTGCATGATGTCGACGGGGCGTAATTACGTTGCGGAGCAGGTTGGAATTTTCACACCCAAGCGAAAAGTGATCAAGGAACTCGACTGCGGCGATGTCGGTTATGTTGTTTGCGGGGTAAAGGATGTAAGCGGTGCCAAGGTGGGCGATACCGTCACCTCGGCCAGTGTGCCGACGCAATACCCATTGGAAGGATTTCAGGAAATCAAACCCAAGGTCTTTGCCGGACTGTATCCGGTGATCTCCGCTGAATTCGAAGCGTTCAGGGACGCCCTCGAAAAACTCAGCCTGAATGACTCCTCACTGCGCTACGAGCCCGAAACTTCCACGGCACTGGGGTTTGGTTTTCGTTGTGGCTTCCTGGGCTTGTTGCACCTTGAAATCGTGCAGGAGCGTCTCGAAAGGGAATACGGGCTGAACCTGATCACTACCGCGCCGACGGTTCTTTACGAGGTGGTTTCCATCGATGGCCAGGTCACCTACGTTGATAATCCGGCCAGGTTGCCGGATCTGGTGCATATACAGGAAATCAGGGAACCGGTCATCGAGGCGAGAATATTGGTGCCGCAGAACTATATCGGCGCAGTAATGACGCTGTGTATACAAAAAAGAGGAATCAGGAAAGCCGTACAGTATCTCGGCCGCCAGGTAATGCTTATTTTCGAGTTGCCACTCAATGAGGTGGTGCTGGATTTTTTCGACAAACTGAAGTCTGCCACCAAGGGATATGCGTCATTGGATTACGAATTTATTGAGTATCGTAGCAGTGATATGATTAAGCTGGACGTGCTGATCAATGGTGACCGTGTCGATCCCCTGGCGATCCTCGTTCACCGTGATCAAAGCCAGTTCCGGGCGCGCGAACTGGTCAGCAAGATGCGTCAACTGATACCGCGACAAATGTTCGATGTGGCGATCCAGGCAGCAATCGGGTCACACATTGTCGCCCGCGAAAGTGTCAAGGCACTGCGCAAGAATGTTACGGCGAAATGCTACGGGGGAGATATAACCCGAAAACGCAAGCTATTGGAAAAACAGAAAGAGGGTAAAAAACGTATGAAACAAATTGGTTCCGTGGAGATTCCTCAGGAAGCGTTTCTCGCAGTGCTCAAGGTCGGGGAATAGTTTATGGACTTTGCTCTTATATTATTTATAGCACTTATCGTTACCGGGGTGATAACGTTGTGGGATCGCCTGATGAGACGCTCCGACAAGGGAGTCGTCGATGGACAGGAAAAGAAAGACCCCTGGTTGATCGAGTATTCGAAAGCATTTTTTCCCGTGATACTGGTGGTTTTCCTGTTGCGATCGTTCGTCGTGGAACCATTCCGCATCCCGTCGGGTTCGATGTTGCCAAATCTCCATATCGGGGATTTTATCCTGGTCAATAAATTCAACTACGGAATCAGGCTGCCCGTGGTCAACAAGAAAATCATAGACATATCGTCACCCGAGCGCGGCGATGTAATGGTCTTCAGGTTTCCCCATGACCCATCCATCAACTTTATCAAGCGGGTGGTGGGCTTGCCGGGGGATAAAATCGAGTACAAGGATAAAAGGGTGCACATTAACGGTGAACCTGTGCCGCTGGACCCGCAGGGCGATTACGATATTCAGAAAGTCAGTCAGAACAAATACGCCGGCCAGCGATTTATGGAAACGTTCGGCTCAAATTCCCATGAAATTATTGTCGACCCCAAAAAAAGAACGCGGAAAACAAGCTATTCTGTACCTGAGGGACATTATTTTGTAATGGGGGATAATCGCGACCACAGCAACGACAGCCGATACTGGGGATTTGTTCCGGAAAGAAATATAATTGGCAGGGCTTTCTTTATCTGGTTTAGCTGGGACCTGGAAGGCAGCGGAGATCTTGCCTGGGAGCGCATTGGCAATACTGTGAACTAATCCGGAAGTTACATGCCATGCACCGATCCACTTGCCACATGACCCCGCAAGGAATATTTCTTCAATGGGCTGTGGATGCTGATTCGTCACTTTTTCGATGTTCCTTGTGAAACTTCTTGTAAAACTAATGTTGGGCGCGATCTTCGCGCAAATATTTGAACCATCGGGCCATAAAGAGGATTTAATATGAAGAATCAGATGGGGTGGACCATTTGGACCCTGCTGTTGGCAGCCGCAGCACTCGTTTCGCTGGCTTTGCTTGCCATGAAGCTGACGCCACATTACCTCGACAACTACAAGTTGGAAGCAGCACTGGTATATGTCACAAGTGACGCCAGGACAGCCAATTTGACCCGGCGCCAGATTATCAACAATATGAAGGACAAACTGTACATCGACTACGGTGACCAATTGATCGACCTCGATGAGTCTCTGGTCATCGAGAAGCGGAAGGGTTCGATGAACCTGTCGTTGGAGTATGAAGTAGTGGTTCCTTTGGTTGCGAATATCAGTGCCCTGCTGGATTTCAAAAACAGTGCCGATCTAGTCTATTAGCTGATGACGGCGACCGGCGAGCTCCAAAAGCGACTGGCGTATGAGTTCAACGATATAACCTGCCTCACACGGGCGCTCACGCACAGGAGTAAAGATGGGGACAATAACGAGCGCCTCGAATTTCTCGGCGACAGTATCCTGGGATTCCTGGTAGCGGAGTGGTTGTATCAACGCTTTCCGGCAGCCGCGGAGGGCAAGCTGAGCAGGATGAGAAGCATGATAGTGCGGAAAGAAACACTAGCCGCCATAGCTCGCAGCCTGCGCATACAAGACGTATTGATCATGGGTGAAGGGGAGCTGAAAAGTGGTGGCTTCAACCGGGATTCGATACTGGCGGATACGGTTGAAGCCCTGATCGGGGCGGTGTACCTGGATTCCGGCATCAACGAGTCCCGGCGGGTAGTCATGGCTCAATTTGAGGCCGCACTCAATGAGTTGCGACCCGACAGCGTATATATAGATCCCAAGAGCCGGTTACAGGAATACCTGCAACAGCATAGTTTGCCGGTTCCCGTGTACGAAATCGTCGGCACCGAAGGGCAACCCCATCGCCAGATATTCGAGGTCGCCTGCACCATAAAGGGCTACGACAAACCCTTCGTTGCCACCGGTTCGAGCAGGCGTGACGCCGAGCAGTCGGCCGCAGAACAAGCGTATGCCAGGTTGAATGGCTGAATTCCGCTCCGGGTTCATTACCCTGCTTGGCAAGCCCAACGTTGGCAAGTCCACCTTATTGAATACCATCATTGGCCAGAAAGTCAGCATTACTTCGGATAAACCACAGACAACCCGCCACCGCATTCTGGGCGTTCACACTCAGGAAAGACATCAGTTGATTTTTGTCGATACACCGGGGCTGCACGAACCATCCGGTAAGGCCATCAACAGGATCATTACGGGCACTACCAGATCCAGTTTGTCGGGCGTGAATATAATCGTGCTGATGATTACCCGCCACGGATGGGATGCAAAAGATCTGTTCGTCCTGAAAGCAGTGCGGGATATTTCTATTCCGGTTGTTCTGGTTATAAACAAAATCGACACTATCAGGAACAAGCAACGGCTGCTGCCCCTGATAGAAGAATCGTCGAAGCGCATGAAGTTTGCTGAAATCTTCCCGATTTCAGCGAAATCGGGGGCTAATACGAAGGAATTGGTGTCCGTTCTGGGGGCAATGCTACCGGTGAGTCCGATGTGTTTTCCGGAAGATCAGATCACCGACCGGACGCCGGGTTTCATGATATCGGAATTGATCAGGGAACAGATTTTCAGGCTGCTGGGGCAGGAGTTGCCCTATGAGGCAGCGGTGCGCATAGCGGGCATTCAGGATGAGGATCCGCTGCGGATAGAAGCGCATATCTGGGTGGCAAGGGAAAGCCAGAAAGGTATTGTAGTGGGAAAAAATGGGCGAAGAATCAAGGAAATCAGCACACGGTCACGCAGATCCATAGAACAATACCTGGGAAAGCACGTATACCTGGACCTGTTCGTAAAGGTCCGCAAAGGTTGGGCGGACAATCAGGCGGATCTGAATAACCTGGGGTACATAGAGGACCGGTAGATGCGGGTATTGCAACAGCCTGGATATGTGCTGCATACCAGGCCTTATCGCGAATCCAGTCTGTTAATCGACATGTTTACGCGCGCCTACGGGCGAGTGACCCTTCTGGCCAAAGGCATACGCCGGCTCAAGTCCCGACAGCGCAGTGCCATGATGCCATTCTCGCCTCTGTCCATGGGTTGGTCGGGAAAGGGGGACCTGCCCGTGCTCACCCACTCAGAACACGATGGGCCGGTGAATATGTTGAGCGGGCGTACTCGCCTGTGTGCATTTTATGCCAATGAACTGTTGATGAAGTTGCTGCACAAGCATGACCCCCATGCTGAATTGTTTGACGCTTACCATGAACTGCTGGATGCTTTTCGGGCCGGCGGCCACATCGAGATCAATCTGCGTTTGTTTGAAAAGAAATTACTCAAGGAATTAGGTTACGCACTGGACCTGGAATGTGAGGCCGATGGGATCACCAAAGTCAGACCTGATTTTCAGTACCGGTATGTTCCTGCATATGGGGTAGTTCGGGCCGGCGGAGAAGGAAATAGTGTGCTCACGGTGAGCGGTGCTACTTTGCTGTCGCTGGCGCGGGAAGAGTTTTCTGACAACAGGGGAATTGAAGAGTGCAAATTCCTCATGCGCAGCATCATCGGGCATCAACTGGGAGCGCACAAATTGCGTTCGCGTAGTTTGTTCGGCGTGTTCCAGGCGAAATAATCAAACTACCGCATGCACCCCGGGAGCCAATACGGAAACTGGAAGGGGGGACCGGTATAAAAAAAGCCGGCTTTGCGGCCGGCTTAAAGGGAGGTTTAACTCACGGGATAAAGCTATACCTGCATCATCAAAACTCCAGCAACCCGCCAAGGCTGAGAAAGTTGATGTTGTTGTCTCCGGTGACACCGGTGTATTCGAGTTCGATCTTGCCCATCTGCCCGGCTTTTACACCGAATCCCGCGCCATAGGCAAAGCCGCTGGCATCGTTCTCCACGCCGACCACAGAGGACGATACGTCGGTGGTCATGCCGCCCAGTTTGCCTTTGAAATACACCGTGCCCGGGGTTGAATAGGTGAAAAACAATGCGTAGGTATC
>CAXMTM010000331.1:0-6934 GCA_964196385.1 Arenicellales bacterium | reverse complement strand
ACCGATCGTAGCGAGGGAAAGCAGATTTGAGTCAGATTTTTCGATCTTTTAAGGAGAATAGCACAGCTATTTGACGCAAAAGAGCGGGAAATCTGGCCAAACTCGGATTTTCCGTAGTAGATCATGTTAAATCCGACAGGCCCTAGACAGACGCTTGCCGCGCCGCGGTCAGGAGTCGCCCCAGGCAAGGTCCATATCCCGTGCTGCCCTGACCTCGTCAAGGCGGCGCACCGGGGTAGTGTACGGAGCGTTTTTGACCATCTCCGGGTCTTCCCGGGCCTCATCCAGAATATCCGTAAAGGCCTTTATAAAACCGTCGAGTTCCTCCTTGCTTTCGGTTTCAGTGGGCTCGATCAGGAAACATTCGGGAACCAGTAACGGAAAATAAACGGTTGGTGCGTGGAATCCCTTGTCCAGCAATCGCTTGGCGACATCCATCGCCGACACCCCGTTTTCTTCCTTGAGGGTTTTTACGGTCGCGATAAATTCATGGGTGGCCCGGCGAGTGGGGTAAGCCATTTCGATGCCGTTGTGCTTGAGGCACTGCATCATATAGTTCGCATTCAATGTTGCGAACTCGGCCACCCTCCGCATGCCCTCCCGACCCAGCAGCCGGGCATAAATATAAGCACGCATCAGTACACCGGCGTTGCCCATGTTCGCGGACAACCGGCCGATGGACCGGGGACAGTCCTGTTCAACAGCCCAGCGATACTCGCCGCCGTCCTCGATCACATAGGGAATGGGTAAAAAAGGCAACAAGCGCTCGTTGACGCCAACGGGGCCGGCACCCGGGCCGCCGCCGCCGTGGGGTGTCGAAAACGTCTTGTGCAAATTCATGTGGATCACGTCGAATTCCATATCGCCCGGTTTGACCTTGCCCATGATCGCGTTCAGGTTGGCTCCATCGTAATAGAGCAACCCTCCGGCGCCATGAACGACCTGGGCGACCTCCAGTATATGCCGCTCGAACACCCCCAAGGTAGACGGATTGGTCAGCATCAAACCGGCAGTTCTGGGCCCCACCGCCTGCCGCAAGGCGTCCAGGTCCACATCCCCATCGGCGAGGGTAGGTATTTCCCTGACCTGGTAGCCGCACATGGTTGCGGTTGCGGGATTGGTACCATGGGCGGCATCCGGAACCAGTATTTCAACCCGTTCGCTGTCCCCCTTTGCGTCGTGGTAAGCCCTGATCATCGAGACACCCGTGAACTCCCCCTGAGCGCCGGCAAGAGGGCTCAACGAGACTGCTTTCATACCCGTTATGTCCTGCAGGATTTCCTGCAGATCAAACATACAAGCCAGAAACCCCTGTCCGGTTTGCACGGAAGAATACGGGTGCCTGTTGAGAAATTCCGGCAGCATGGCGTACTTGTTGCACGCACGTGGGTTGTACTTCATCGTGCACGACCCCAGCGGGTAAAAATGCGTGTCTATGGAAAAGTTCTTTTGTGACAAGCGGGTGTAATGCCTGACCGTCTGCAGCTCGGATACCGACGGAATGTTGGGGGGCGTATCACGCAACAGGTACTGCGGAATATCCGAAATATCGGAGTCATCGTCCGGGGCCTGTGAAGGATTGGTACAGCCCGCACGGGACTGTTCAAATATCAGCATGTTTCGTTCTTTCCATTCAGCGACAGGATCATTGTGCGACTTTCTCTGCACACGGTGGGTCAAGGGAACGCCGCGACAATATTCTTTCGAGGTGAGTGGCGTAATTCTCGATTTCATCCACGGTTCTGGACTCCGTGGCGCAGGTCAGCAGCGCATTACCCAGTTCAGGGTATTCGCTGCTCAGATCGATCCCGGCACTGATCCCCTGGGCCTCTATGGCGCGCATTACGTCCGCCACAGGCTGATCCAACTGGATCACCACGTCATGAAAAAACGGGTGTTCGAAACACCGTTTAACACCGTCGATCGCGGTCAATTTCTCCACCAGAATATTCGTGTTGTGGTGACACCGCGCCGCTACGCGCCGCAGCCCTTCCGGGCCCAGCAACGACATGTACAGCGTGGCTGCAACTACCATCAATCCCTGGTTGGTACAGATGTTGGACGTGGCCTTGGAGCGTCGAATGTGCTGCTCGCGGGCCTGCAGGGTCAGGGTGAAACCATCGTTGCCCTGGTCATCCCGTGTCCTGCCGACGATACGGCCCGGGATCTGTCTCACGTATTTGCTCTTGCAACACATAAATCCCATGTAGGGCCCGCCCGACGATAACGGAATCCCCAATGGTTGCCCCTCACCGACAGCGATGTCGGCGCCGTCACTGCCCCAGTTTCCTGGTGGTTTGAGCAGGGCCATTGCGGTGGGATTGACCAGTCCGATGGCCAGCGCATCGAGTTCATGGGCTGAATCCGTGAGTGTATCCACGTCTTCCAGCAACCCAAAGTAATTG
Organism: Arenicellales bacterium; assembly: GCA_964196385.1. GTDB lineage: Bacteria > Pseudomonadota > Gammaproteobacteria > Arenicellales > JAANXG01 > JAHEKE01. The sequence continues at coordinate 4,529 of CAXMTM010000331.1, read as the reverse complement.
GGCTGTGGCACTACCACCGCCGCTACCGCATCCCCCTCATAGTCGCGTAATGCAGACACCTCCGTCGTCCCCTCTGTGGCAGAGAACGGAATTTCGACAAGTTTGATGTTCTGGTTTCTGACGATGGTTTCCACCACTTTTCTGTATACCGGATTCACCGCCCTGGGTATCAAAACCGTACGTGCCTTTTTTTTGACCCGAACCGCAGCCAGTATAGCCTCCGCCAGTGCCGAAGCGCCCTCGTACAATGAGGCATTGGAAATGTCCAGAGCCAACAGGCTGGCCATCATGGTCTGAAACTCATACACCAACTGCAAGGTCCCCTGGCTGGCCTCGGCTTGATAGGGCGTGTAGGCGGTGTAGAACTCTCCCCGTGTCGTCAACTCCCAGACCGCAGCGGGAATATGGTGCTCATAAACGCCGCCACCGATAAAATTTATGTAGCGGCCATCCTGCTGGCTGCGCGCGGTCATTACCCTGGCCAACTCCATCTCCGGGATGCCCGGGGGTACGTTGGTCAACCTCCCCGATTGTAGTTCTGCGGGTATTTCGGAAAACAGTTGATCGATATCGGACACGCCGATGGCGTCCAGCATTTGTCTGATTTCCTGATCAGTGTGTGGGATGAATGGCATGGCAACTTAAAAGCTCTAAATTCAGGGAAGTAACATTGCAGATTGTACTTTACAAATTCGGCGATTCAATTTTCCGCTTCGATCAACTCCTGGTACGCCTCCGCATCCAGATGCTCATCCAGTTCGCCCTTATCGTCAGGTTGTATGCGGAACAGCCAGCCAGCACCGTAGGAATCAGAGTTTACCACCTCGGGACTGTCCTCCAGCAGACCGTTCACCTCGACGATCTCCCCGCCAACCGGTGCATAAATATCGGATGCGGCTTTCACGGATTCGACAACGGCACAGTCATCGCCGACGCCGACAGTGCTTCCGACTTCAGGCAGTTCCACAAAAACCATGTCTCCCAGCATTTCCTGAGCATGGTCGGTAATCCCCACCTCCAGATGGCCGTCGTCCATGGAACGTATCCATTCATGACTTTTGGTGTAACGAAGTTCACTTGGGATTTTACTCATGTATCTTCTCCAAATAATTTTAAAGACAACTCTTCCCGTTTCTGACGAACGGATAGTGTACGACTCTGGCGTTTAAATGCTTTCCACGTATCTCGATGCTGCACTCATCGCCGACATTGAGCATTGCGGGCACGCGGGCCAGGGCAATCGACTTGCCCAGTGTTGGTGAAAACGAACCGCTGGTGATCTCTCCTTCTCCATGGGGCACGCACGAAACTTTCTGATGGCTGCGCAGGACGCCACGTTCGAGCAAAACCAGGCCTACAAGTTTCCGCTGCACACCGGATTCGCGCTGAGCCTCAAGCGCGGCGCGTCCGACGAACTCCCTGTCTTCGGGCTGCCATCCGACCGTCCACGTCAGCCCTGACTCCAGGGGCGTCGTGGATTCGTCCATGTCGGACCCGTAAAGATTCATACCCGCCTCCAGCCGCAGGGTATCACGTGCACCCAATCCACACGGACTAATGCCGGCGGAAGACAGCGTATCCCACAGGGCGGGACATTCTTCGTTGCGCATCGCGATCTCGAAGCCGTCTTCTCCGGTGTAACCGGTTCTTGCCACAAACAGGTTTCCGCTCAAGGTGCCGTAGAACACCCCCAGTTCCGATAACTGTGCGTTGACTTGTCCGTCCTGGAATTCAGCCAGGGCCTGCAGTGCTTTGTGCCGTGCGTTGGGGCCCTGAACCGCAATCATTGAAAGATCCTGCCTGGGCCTGATATCCACATTGGTAAAATTCTGAACGTGACGGCCGATCCATGCAAGATCGCTCTCCGTCGTCCCTGCATTCACGACCAACCGAAACCAATCATCCCGCATGTAGTAGACAATCAGATCATCGATGATACCGCCATCCGGATTAAGCATGCAGGTGTAAACCGCCTTCCCGGCATTGTGCAATTTTCCTACGTTGTTCGATACCAGGAACAGTAAAAAATCCCGTGCGCCACGGCCTTCCAGGTCGACGATGCGCATGTGTGACACGTCAAACATGCCCGCATCCCGCCTGACCGTATGGTGTTCATCGAGTTGCGATCCGTAGTGGATCGGCATGTCCCAGCCCCCGAAATCGACCATTTTGGCGCCGGACTCAACGTGTGTCTGGTATAGGGATGTTCTCTGTCCCATCCTCTGAACTCCGTTATTTATTGTTGTGGGCCGTATGCTACTCAGCCAGCGGCGCCTTGCCAAGCACTGCCGTGGCCGGTCCTGTTCCATATACAGATGTGAATACGACTCATTCTCATCTATACTCGAACGATATGCCGAATCCGGAACGCCAAGAAACAGCCCCGCAGCAACGGGGCGCACGATGATGCGCTGGCGCCTGGTGGTCATCACCATCGCCGCCGTATTCGCAATGCCGGTGTTGTTCGTGCTCAGTTCCGTGTTCACACCCGCCGGAGATGTTTGGGAACACCTGGTTGAAACCCGTCTGTTCGACTACGTTTCAAATTCTCTTGCGCTCATGTTCGGGGTCGGCGTCGGCGTGTTGCTGATCGGTGTGAGTACGGCCTGGCTGACTGTCAATTCCGAGTTTTACGGACGGCGTAATTTCGTCTGGCTGCTTCTGCTGCCAATGGCTATGCCGGCATACATCATCGCCTACGCTTATACCGGGCTGCTTGATTTCTCGGGACCGGTGCAAACGGCCCTGCGCTCATTATTGGATTTGGAGGGCGGGGACTACTGGTTTCCCCAGGTCCGCTCACTCACCGGCGCCATGTTGATGCTGACATTCGTTCTGTACCCTTATGTCTATCTGCTGGCCCGGTCGGCATTCCTGGAACAGTCAGTGGCGGCGACAGATGCCGGGCGCTTGCTCGGCTGTACGCCTTGGCAGAACTTCTGGCGGGTCACGGTACCGATGTCCCGACCCGCGGTCATCGCCGGGTTATCGCTGGCGCTGATGGAAACACTGGCCGACTTCGGGACCGTGCAATATTTTGGAATAGACACCTTTACCACAGGGATATTCAGGACCTGGTTCGGCCTTGGGGACAGTAGCGCCGCCACCCAATTGTCGGCGGTATTGATGACATTCGTATTTGCATTGATCATGATCGAGCACTGGTCCAGGCGCCGATCCCGTTTTCATCACCTGGGAAGCAGGGAAATCGCGCTGACCCGGACCAGACTGCGCAATAATTATCAGTTTGCCGCTTTTTTGTGGTGCGCGGCGCCCATTGTTCTTGGTTTTTTCGTTCCCTTCGGCTTACTGGCCTACTGGTCGTGGATAACCGCCGCTGATATGCTGGACTGGAGTTTTTTGGTGCTGGCCGGCAACAGCTTCGCACTGGCCGGGCTGACCGCGTTGCTGGCGGTGGCTTTGTCTTTGGTGCTGGCCTACGGACGGCGGCTGGCGCCAACCCCTCTGGTCAGGGCGGCCCTGCGGGTCACCAGCCTGGGTTATGCCATTCCCGGGACAGTGATCGCGATCGGGGTAGTAATACCCATGGGCTGGATCGATAACACCATCAATGACTGGTTCGAGCACAGCTTCGGAATAACCACGGGGCTGTTGTTCAGCAGCACGCTGTTTACGCTGGTGTTCGCCTACCTGGTTCGTTTTCTGGCCGTATCCCTGCAGACTGTGGGGTCGGGACTGAGCACGGTGCGGCCGAGCATGGATGATGCCGCAAGGAGCCTGGGCTGCAGCCCCCGCGGGGTGCTCGCCAGCGTACACATTCCAATGATCAGGGGGAGTTTGCTCACCGCCGGGCTGATTGTGTTCGTGGACGTTCTGAAAGAACTGCCGGCAACACTGATACTGCGGCCTTTCAATTTTAACACCCTGGCCGTGCGCGCCTACGAACTCGCCTCCGACGAAAGACTGATGGATTCAGCAACGGCCGCGATCGCCATCGTGGTGGTGGGCCTCATCCCGGTCATCCTGTTGAGCCGCACCATTGAAAGAACGCGAAGCGCCGAGGTGGGCATGGTGAATCAGCCAGCTTGAACTGAATTACTTGCGGAAGGCCGACTTCGTTTTTTCTTTTTCATGGAGCATTTGCCGTTCTTTTTCATACCTTCACATATGCCGTACATGTACAAGCTGTGGTCCTCCAGTACGAACCCGGCATCTTTTGAGACCTGACGCTGCCTTTCTTCAATGACCCTGTCAAAGAACTCGAATACATCCCCGCATTCCAGGCACAGCATATGGTCGTGGTGGCCTTCATCATCGAGCTCGAATACAGAGGGCCCACCCTCGAAACTGTGGCGTATGACCAGCCCTGCATTTTCGAACTGGGTGAGGACGCGGTATACCGTGGCCAGGCCGATATCTTGCTTCGATTCCAGCAGATTTTTATATATATCCTCAGCCGCCAGATGCCTGACCGGGGCATTCTCCAGGATCTCGAGAATTTTCAGGCGTGGCGCGGTCGACCTGAGGCCGGCCTTTTTTAAATCGGAATCGGTGCTCATCGACGTCGG
>CAXMTM010000330.1:0-3007 GCA_964196385.1 Arenicellales bacterium | reverse complement strand
GATCACCTATCCGATGAGCACCGGCAGAAACTTTGACGAGGTCCTGCGCGTGCTTGATTCGTGCCAATTGACAGCGAAATACCAGGTCGCAACCCCGGTCAACTGGAAAAATGGCGACAAGGTCATTATCGTTCCCGCTGTCTCCGACGAGCAGGCCAGGGAAAAATACCCGGATGGCTGGGACGCCCCCAAACCCTATTTGAGAATAGTTGACCAGCCCGGGTGAGAGATTAAAAATGTACTGGTGGATTGCCCGCCCACGTTGAATCGAGAGAAATGCAGGCCAGGGCGGCGGGCCTCCTGTTATCTTAACGGCGGGTGAGGGCTGGCAGGATTTGTTATGCGTGCTATTTCTTCCACTGTATATCCGACCTCGGCGAGAACCTCGTCGGTATGTTGCGCCAGCAGAGGTGCGGGGCGCCGCACCCCGCCGGGCGTCTGCGAGAACTTTACCGGCAGGCCCAGGGTCCTCACCTGGCCCGCTGCGGGGTGCCGGGTGTCCACTACCATTTCCCTGGCCAGGGTCTGCGGGTCCTGGTGCATTTCACCCACGGACAAAATCGGGCCGGCCGGAACCCCGCCCCGTTCCATGCAATGGAGCCAGTGCCCGGTGGTGCGCGTTCTGAAAATCGCGTTCAGCTCATCAACGAGCTGTGCCAGGTTTTCCATGCGGTTCTGGTTGGTCGCGAAACGTTCGTCGCTGCATAATTCCGGGGCCCCGATCAGGTCTGCGAGCCTTTCCCAGTTCGCCTGGTTTGCCGCCCCCACATTGATCCACCCGTCCGCGGTTTCAAATGTCTGGTAGGGTGCGTTCAGCGGATGCGCCGTACCCATCGGCCCGGGTGACTCGCCGGTTGCCAGGGCGATGGCGGATTGCCAGTAGGTCTGAATGATGCCGGCCTCGAACAGTGATGTATCCACCTTCTGTCCTTCGCCGGTCTTCAGTTTATGGGCGTAGGCGGCTGCCACCCCCATGGCGGCGAGAATGCCGGCAGTGATATCGGTTACCGGGGCCCCCACCTTGACCGGCGGCCGCCCTTCGCCTTCGCCGGTGATCGACATCAATCCCGACATGCCCTGGGTAATCAGGTCAAAACCGGCCCGGTGTGCATATGGGCCGGTGCGGCCGAACCCTGAAATTTCACAATAAATGAGCCCCGGGTTGGACTGACGAAGCACGTCGTAACCCAATCCCAGTTTCTCCATGGTGCCGCTGCGATAGTTCTCTATTACGACGTCGGCTGTTTGCAGCAACCGCAACAGGGCTTGCCGGCCCTGGTCAGACTTGAGATCCAGAACGATGCCGCGCTTGTTGCGGTTCATCATCATGAACGCAGCGCTTTCACCCCGGATTTCAGGAGGCACCATCCGGCGCGTATCTTCACCCGTCGGTTTTTCGACCTTGATGACATCGGCTCCCATGTCGGCCAGCATGAGGCCCGCTACGGGGCCCGCCATGATATGGGCGAGTTCTATCACCCGGCACCCCGTTAGCGGGCCGCTCACTATCTTCCCTGCCATCGCGGCTTGCGCTTGGCGAAGAACGCCTCGATGCCCTCCTGGAAATCTGCGCTGGAATAGCACAGTGCAATCAGGTCCTCGTCCTGTACCGCTGAAGCCGCCAGCCGGCGTTGAAGTTCCTTGGTGGATTGCAGGGTCAATGGCGCCTGGGTTGCAACGAGGTGTGCCATTTCCAGTGCCCGGGCGACCAGGCTTTGCTGATCCGCGAGCACCTCGGTGATCAACCCAGTGGACAACGCCTCCTCCGCCCCGATCAAGCGGCTGGTGAATATGATTTCGCGCACTCTACCGGCCCCAAGCAGGGCAGACAGGCGCGCCAGCGATGCGGCGGACAAGCAGTTGCCCAGAGTGCGGGCGATCGGGAATCCGAATTTCAGATCAGCGCTGGCCAATCGAATGTCACAGGAGGCGGCAATGGCCGCCCCGCCGCCGGTACAAGCACCCGCGATGGCGGCGATGATGGGCAGGGGGCACGATTCCACGGATGTCAGGACGTGGTCGATACGGTCTTCATAGTCGATCGCATCCTGTGCGCTGTCAAAACTGCGAAACTGTGTAATATCGGTGCCTGCCGCGAACGCTTTGTCGCCCGCTCCGGTGATAATGATAGCCCTGAGTTCCGCCGGCGGCGCCGAACAGATTTCAGCCAGGCCTTCGTACATACCGAAGGTCAGTGCATTTCTGGTGCGGGGGCGATTGAAGGTGATAAAGCCAATATCGTCCTCGACCTCGAATAAGAGTTCGTCAATGTCGCTCATGGCATTAGCGGTAGAAGTAGTTGACCAGAAACATGGGGATCGCGGGAATGTACGTGCACATCAATAGCACCACAAGCAGCACCGCGACAAAATACACATTCACTTTGGACACGTCCCATATGTTCGCCCTGGCAATGGCACAGGAGGTGATCAACACAGAGGCCACCGGAGGAGTCTGCTGCCCGATAGCAAGGTTGAGCGTCACCACCAGGCCGAAATGAATCGGGTCGATGCCGGCCTGTTCGATCAACGGCACAACGATGGGAATCACCAGAATGATGGCCGCCACGGAATGCAGGAAAAAACCAATGATGAGAAAGAAGACATTCAGCATCAGCAGAATAACGTACTGATTATCCGTCAGGGCCATCATTTGCTGAGCCAGATCCTGTGGTAGTTGGGCCCGCGTCAGAAATCCGCCCATAAGCACCGAAGCGGCTACCAGTAGCATGACGACCGCCGTTTGCATCCCCCCCTCTAACATCGCGGTTTTCAAGCGCCTGAAATCGACCTCGCCATACCACAGCCCCACCAGCAATGCTGCAAGGACCGCCAGCCCGGCGGCCTCGGTGGCGGTAACAAAGCCTCCGAATATCCCGCCAAGGATGATGACGGGCAAAGAAAATGCCGGCAAGGCCTCAAAAAATGTGTGCCTGACATGAGTCAGATTAAATGCCTCTTCAACCGGCAGGTCGTAGCGCCTGGCAAACGCATAGGCAACCGACATC
>CAXMTM010000329.1:0-8042 GCA_964196385.1 Arenicellales bacterium | reverse complement strand
GCCCACCGGCGCGGAAGCGATCGCACAATGCGAGCCGGTGTACGAAGTGGTGTCTGGCTGGTCTGACAGTACACAGGGCATCCGCACCATGATCGATCTGCCGCAGAACGCCCGCGCCTACCTGAGAAGAATAGAGGAACTCACCAACGTGCCTGTTGATATTATTTCCACCGGGCCGGACCGGGAAGAAACGATCTGCCTGAGGCATCCGTTTGATTCCTGATATTCGTCACCTTTCCCCCAATTCCTCTCTTACCGCCCGCGCCATTTCACTCATACTGGTAAACCGGAACTGAAATTCCGGTATTTTGTCCGGTGTCATGGTGGCGCCAAATCCTTCCTGCTGGTGACGGCGATAGATGTGGCAGGAGGCCAAACCGTATTTGTTGGCGGGCGCGTGGTCGTGGAACATGCTCTCTGCGGTATGCAATATCTCCACCTTTGTCACACTGATCGTCCTCAACTTGTCCAGCATGTAATCAAAGTTCCTGTCATCCGGTTTGTAAGAGCCCACATCATCGGCGGTGTAGATCGCGTCGAATTCAACACCCAGCTTTTCTTTGCTGTAGCTGAAAGAATCGTTGTCAACGTTGGACAGCACGACCAGCTTGAAATGCTGCTTCAGGTATTGCAGCGCTTCGGCAGAATCCGGGAACGCGGGCCAGTTCTTTACCGTTTGTCCATACGCCACACATTCCTGCCACTGTGCTTGCACACCCCATTCCTCCGCTAAACGGCGGTACACAATAGGCAATAAATCCTGATAGCCCTTGCCGGGTGTCTGCAACTGCTGGCAGGACTCGTGTCGTGCATGGGCTTCCAATATGTCATTGCTGCTCATTTTCCGGTCAACCTTGTCGGCCAGTGGCTTCAGCCCCGCCACCATACCGCTTTCCCAATCAATCAAGGTACCGTAAACATCAAAAGTCAGGGCCTTGAAGTCAGTCAGTTTCATCATCTTTCTCCTATGCAATGAGCATGAGTTCGTGCCGGGTAACAGGATAAAACCAGACTAACGTAAATTTTCGTCGGACGGGATCCGCCTCCATCTCTATACAGCCGGCCGGCGGCAATTCTAACGGGTGAAAATTATGAAGCGGTCATGTAACCAAAGCGAGGTGAAGACCGCCACCAGTATACCAGCATGCGCATTTCAGTTACCCTGCAATGCCTTTGGCGCATAGGCGGGTTGATATGATCAGCCCGTTTCGAATCTGTCTTCTGGATATCGGGCCGACTCTGGTCGCAGGGCGCGCAGATGGGCAGACATGAAAATAAAGTTAGAACCCACACGGGGTATAAGTTATGGCTGAAAGTTCAACGAAATTTGTAGGGAATATTCCCGAGAATTATGACAGAGGTCTGGGACCTGTCCTGTTTGATGATTTTGCGGCAGACCTTGCAGCACGCGCGCTGGCACATAAAGCGGAGAAGGTCGTTGAATTGGCGGCAGGCACCGGGATTGTCAGTCGAAAACTACGCGATGGCTTATCCCCGGATAAGAAGCTCGTTGTCACTGACTTGAACCCACCCATGCTCGATATTGCCAGGGCGAAATTCAGAGATGGAGAAAATGTCGAGTTCACGCCTGCGGATGTTATGTCGCTGCCCTTCGATGACGAGTCTTGTGACCTCGTAGTCTGTCAGTTTGGAGTGATGTTCTTTGCGGACAAGCCTGCCGCATTCCGCGAGGTGCGACGGGTGTTAAAACCGGGTGGCCTTTTCCTGTTCAATGCCTGGGGAACGATGGAAAGTTGTTCGTATTCCAATATCGTTTACGATGTGGGAGTGAATTTCTTTCCTGACTCTCCCCTGACCTTCTACCAGGTCCCGTTTAGCTATGCTGATATCGATACCGCACACGGCGATCTGGCGGTGGGGGGCTTTGAGAATCGCCGTCATGAAACTGTCGATATAGTCAAGGAAGTGTCGGACTGGGGTGCTTTTAGCAAAGGATTGGTATGGGGCAACCCACTGATAGACGAGATCGAACAACGTGGAACAGTGCCACCGGAAGCGGTGATGGACGCTATTGGTGTGGCTTTGCAAGATCACTTTGGCGCGGCGCCTGCGTCTATTCCGCTGCAAGCAATTATCTACCATGCTCTGAAATAAAACGGCCGTGTTCCGGGAAATGCTGACTACCCTGGCCAACACGATCCTGCCTGTCTTTGGGAATTCTGCTTTAGGCTACGTTTTACATCGCTCAAGTCTGCTACGAAGACGGGGGTCGAACTGCATCGCATGGAGCGCATAAAGAACGACGGGAATTACTATAGGCACGACCCGTCTTTCCGTACCCCAGGCTACCAGAAAAGGGAGGCTAAAAGCAGCAATAAACACCAGATAGCTGGTAGCCGCAGTGCGCTGCTCAGACCCTTTCGGACTACCCGTGGCTGAAGCTATGGCGTAAATCAAGGTGGCTAGCAGCAACAATCGAAAGGCGATCATGAAAGGTATGCCAATCACCTTCAAATAAGGACGTATTTGCCCGAAGCGGTTTGATGACCAGCTTGCAGATTCTTCTGCGGAAACGGCAATAAATACCTGGTACAGGCGCAAGAGCAGGAGTTTTCCCGCGACCGCGGGTTCGCTGACAATAAAATCGATGGCTTCATTTCGGCATCGCCGACTCCACTCCCATTGACTCTCACCTTCCAGCCGCCTGGGCGCCTCCGCGGAGAGGGCGTCGAGTGTATGGTGAGGGAAGAACTCGAGCGTCCGTGGATTGTTTCCCTTCCAGATCTCGTATCCCGTATACATAGTTGTCAGTGAGAAACGCCCCGTATTGTTCAGTGTTGTTGTTCCCCATAACAGCATGGCTGCACCCACAAACAACATGAAAAGCGCAAGAACGTCCAGCCGCCTCGTCCTGTAGAAAAAGAGAAGGCACACTACCGGGGCAAGGGTGAGCATAGACCCCTTAATCAGAAACAGGACACCTGATGCAACCGCGTAGGGAGTGAATGCCGCCAGGTTTTGATTCCGGGGCGCCTCCAAAATGCCGTGGAATACAAATGCAAGCAGGGCAATCAGGTATCCTTCCTCGGGTATCAGAGAAAAGCCATGGCGGATTACCTGTGGGAATACAAGCACGAACACGATCAACGCGGTCGCGCAGGGTTGCAGGCTTTCTCGTCGCCACCACTGGTACAATACAAAAGCCAGGATGAGTTGGACCAGCAAATTCTTGACAAGAAGCGCGAGCAACTGTTCGTTCGAAACAAAAGAAATCGCCACCAGGAAATAGGGCACGAATGGCAGTCTGGCCGCGTTTTCCATGGGTTGGCCGGAGAGTATGCGCTGCACTTCCGGGCCAAATCCGAACTGGAGTTCGGTCAACGGCAAAGCGGGATCCGAAATCAGTCCGATAACGACTGAATTTACGACAACATAGAGTGTGAAAATCAGAACCAGGGTGATTTTTCTGGGACGAACGTTAGCCACACTGGATATTATAAACTACCCCGTGGCCGCCCGAATTCTGACCGCTGATCCCATGATTATCTATTTATGGAACTACGGGAATGCTGGCTCCGGTTTGAATCGGGCCTGAAATTCAAAGTACCACCATCGTCGAGTACCTGCTCAGAAACTGGCAAGCAACCGGCGGGTCAAACTTCGTCTTGCGGACATGTTCATTGTTGGTTCCTATCTTTTGCGCATCCATAGGGGTTGCAAGCCTAAAGTAGCACGCTTCCCCCGCTATTGATCTGTCTGGACGCGCTCATGCCCTTCGCGTACGGATATAAATGCTATAAATTCAAGGGCGCGGAGAGATCATGCGGGATGGTGTAATGTATAAAGATATTGGCTGGTACCGAGGAGAGGACTTGAACCTCCACGGGGTTGCCCCCACTAGCACCTGAAGCTAGCGCGTCTACCAATTCCGCCACCTCGGCAAGGATGAGTGTCACTTGCTGGAAAGGCGCGCAACTCTACCTAGCGACTGATTTGATGTCAACGAAAGGAAGTCCTAAAAAACGAAAAATTCCGCGTCGAGCGGAAATTCTGAATGTCCTGCGCAAGCATGACAAGCCGGTATCCGACCGTGCCTTATATCAGGCGTTCGCCTTGCCCAAGGGGCCGGACCGGGATGCCTTCATGGGTCGATTGAGTCGGATGCGGAACGACGGTCTGGTGCTGGTAGACCGGCGCGGGCGGTTCGCCCTTCCGGACCGCATGGATGTCGTTCGCGGCCGGGTCATCGGGCACGCCAAGGGATTCGGCTTCCTGAAACCGGAGTCGGGTGGCAACGACCTGTTTGTGCCTGTAGCGGAAATGCGCAAGGTTCTGCATGGTGATCGCGTGCTCGCCAGGGTGACCCGGATTGACCGCAGGGGCAGACCGGAAGTATCCATTGTCGATGTGCTGGAACGGGCCAATCTCAACGTGGTGGGCCGTTTCGTGGTGGAGCAGGGGCTCGCTTTCGTAGTGCCCAACGATACCCGTATAGGGCAGGACGTGTTTGTTCCGCCGGATCAATATCAGGGGGCGGAGCCGGGCCAGATCGTCGTCGCGGAACTGAAAAGACAGCCCGGTCTGCGTTCACAGCCGATTGGTCGCGTGGTTGAAGTTCTGGGCGAACACCTGGCGCCGGGCATGGAGATCGAGGTTGCAATTCGTAAATACGATCTGCCAAACGCATGGAATGACGCAATTCATTCCGGGTTGCAAACCATACCGAAGGACTGGAACGACGATGCGCTGGCTGCCCGCTGGGACATTCGGGCGCTGCCATTGGTGACCATAGATGGCGAGGATGCACGTGATTTCGACGACGCGGTATTTTGCGAGCGCGATGGACGGGGATGGCGGCTGATCGTGGCCATTGCCGACGTGTCACACTTTGTCTCCCCTGACAGTGCGCTGGACCAGGAGGCCTGCGACCGTGGCAATTCCGTTTACTTCCCCGACCATGTGATCCCCATGCTGCCGGAGCTTCTGTCCAACGACCTTTGTTCGCTAAAGCCCGACGTAGACCGCCTTTGCTTTGCCTGCGAAATATCGATAGATGCCCAGGGAGATATCCAGGGTTATGAATTCAAACCCGGGGTGATGCGTTCCTCGGCCCGTTTGACTTATACGGAGACCGCGCACGCCCTTGGCTCTACAGAACAAGACGCCGGCTTTAGACTGCCGGACTTGCTGCCAAACCTTCAGGATCTGCTCCGGCTTTCCAGCATTCTGCGCTCCCGCCGACAGCACCGGGGTACAGTGGATTTCGATTTGCCGGAAAGCAAAATCGTATTCAATGACGAGCGCAAGATTCTGCGTATCGAACCGGTGAGCAGAAACGTGGCTCACACCTTGATCGAGGAGTGCATGCTGGCAGCCAATGTCTGTGCCGCCAGGGCGCTGACGAAAAAGGGCGGATTGGGGATTTTTCGCGTACACGAAGAACCCGACCCCGCGAAAGTGGAAGATGTTCGCCGTTTTATGGGCGAGTTCGGAATATCACTGGGCGGTGGCGCCAAACCCGACGCCAGAAATTATCTCGATGCAGTGGTGCATTCGCGAGACAAACCCCACGCCCGGATCATCCAGATGGCGCTGCTGCGATCCATGAAACAGGCGGTCTATTCTACGGACAACGGTGGTCACTTCGCTCTCGGGTTCGAGCATTACACCCATTTTACCTCGCCTATCCGGCGTTATTCCGATCTGGTGGTCCACCGGGAACTGAGGAAGATCGTACAATCAGCAGCCAGGGAGTACGATGAGATAGATCAGCGCAGTATGGCGGATGTAGCAGATCATTGTTCGATGACGGAAAGGCGGGCGGACGACGCAACCCGGGACGTCATCCAGTGGTTGAAAACGGAATTCATGCTGGACCACGTCGGCGACGAGTTTAGCGGCACGGTCACCTCGGTGACCAATTTCGGAATTTTCGTTGAACTCGACGAGTTTCTGATCGAAGGACTGGTTCACATAACGGCTTTAGGACGGGACTATTTCCACTTTGACCCGATAACGCACAGACTCACCGGGGAGCGCACCGGCCGGCGTTACCAAATCGGGGATCAACTGGAGGTCCGCGTCGTGCGTGTCGATCTGGACGAGGCAAAAATTGATCTGGAACCCACGGGATCGAATGAGGAGCGTAAACGGCGCCGCAAGAAAAGAAAGAAGTCGAAACCATGAGCAAGGCCTATGTCTACGGTTTCAATATTCTGGAGACCCTGACACGGCAAGCGCCGCACCGTATCGTGCGGGTTTTCGTGGACCCGTCACGCCGGGATTCACGGGCGCAAAACCTCAAAGCATTACTTGAACGATGCGGGCTCAGTTGGGAGAACGTTTCGACCCAAAAAATTGATGCCCTGGCCGAGGGCGGGCACCATCAGGGAGTGGCGGCCGAAGTGACCGGCACGCGGCCGATGGACGAAAGGAGTTTGCTCGAGTTGGTGACGGATCGGGCTGCTCCTTTCCTGTGTGTGCTGGAAAATATCCAGGATCCGCGAAATCTGGGCGCATGCCTGCGCACCGCCGAGGCGGTGGGAGTGGACGCGGTGGTCCTGCCCCGGCACGACTGTTGTGATATTACGCCGGTGGTTCGTCAGGTGTCGGCGGGGGCGGCGGAAATGGTCCCCATCGCCCGGGTTTCCAATCTCGTCCGGGTGATCAACCGTCTGCGCAATGACGCCGGTTTGTGGGTCGTGGGTACCGCCGGTGAGGCTGAGCACACGCTCTATGATATTGATTTGAGCGGACCCGTGGCGATGATCTTTGGATCGGAAGGCCGGGGATTGAAAAACCTCACACAGGCGTGTTGTGACCATCTGGTGCGTATTCCCATGACCGGCAACACCGCCAGTCTGAACGTGTCGGTCGCAGTGGGCATCGGTCTGTTCGAGGGTGCGCGTCAGCGCAGGGCCAGAAGTGGGGCAGGTTGATGTCAGACACGGCCGGTACGCGCATCGAGTCACTGGTCGGTGCGCTGGCTGAAAAATTGACGCAGCGGCAAATGACCTGCGCCACGGCGGAGTCCTGTACCGGGGGTTGGATCGCGCAGACGATGACCTCTGTCGCGGGCAGCTCGGCGTGGTTCGAATGTGGTTTTGTCACCTACAGCGATGTCTCAAAAACACGTCTGCTCGGCGTGGAGGAGACCTTGATCCGACGCTTCGGGGCAGTCAGCGAGCAGGTGGCGCGGGCGATGGCATCGGGTGCGGTTAAACATAGCCCGGCGCAGGTCGCAGTCTCGGTAACTGGTGTTGCCGGGCCCGCAGGGGGGTCCGCACAAAAACCCGTAGGCACTGTGGTGTTTGGCTGGCTGGTGCCGGGGATGGCTGACCCGGAGGCAGAGAAAGTTTTGTTCTGCGGCGATCGGCAGGGCATCAGGTGGAACACAGTGGTGCACGCCCTCGAGGGCCTCGATCAGCGCCTCTAGGAGCCTGTCCGAGAATAGAGAGCCTACTGCGGAAAAGTCCTTTTGGCCCAGTTTCCCGCTCATTATCGTCAAATATGAATAACTATTCTCCTCAAATTCTCGAAAAACTGATCTCGGTTTCCCACAATGCTCGCTACGAACACCTAAATCCGACAGACTCCTAGTTAAATCGCTTAAAGGTTATCTTAAAGACAACACCCTGAGCGCCACTACTGCCGAACCACCCTTTAAAGTGATCGATAAAACCCGTGTCCGGTGCTTTCTGGCCTGTTGGCCGGATCAGTATCTGAGTCATGAACTCAAAAACCTGGCTGACGGAATGCGGGAACACACCGGAGGCCGGGTGGTGCCGCAACAGAATATACATATCACCTTGGCGTTTCTGGGTGACCTGACACCGCATCAGTTACAGGCGGTGAAGGTGTGCTGTCCGACCTTGGCGAATGCTTTCCCGTTAACAATGGATCGAATCGGGTTTTGGCGAAACTCAGGCATTATCTGGGCAGGCGCCAGAAACCCTAACCCGGATTTCACTGGTTTTGTTGAGGGGCTGCGGTATGTGTTACGCCGCACGGGCTTTAGCATCGATCAAAGAGCATTTGTTCCGCATCTCACCCTGTTGCGCAAGGCGCGTAAACGACCGCGT
>CAXMTM010000328.1:0-2683 GCA_964196385.1 Arenicellales bacterium | reverse complement strand
CGGGCCTCAACAACGCGCAATATGCGCCGCTGGCTGAAATCATGGGCCGGTCCCTGATCGGGCCCGAGGTATTCAACTGCAACGCTCCCGATACGGGTAATATGGAAACGTTGATCCGTTATGGCACGGAAGAGCAGAAAGAAGCCTGGTTGAAGCCGCTGCTGTCCGCAAAAATCCGCTCCGCTTTTTGCATGACGGAGCCGGATGTGGCCTCCTCTGACGCCACCAACATCCGTTGTTCCATTGCCAGGAAGGGCAGCGAGTATGTAATCAACGGCCGCAAATGGTGGTCCACCGGTGCCATGGACCCGCGCTGCCGGATTCTTATCGTCATGGGTAAAACCGATGCCGGCGCTGAGCGGCACAAGCAGCAATCCATGGTGCTGGTCCCCATGGACACCGCCGGTGTGAAAATCATACGACCGATACACGTATTCGGCTCCGATGACGCGCCCCACGGCCATGCGGAAATCGCTTTTGACGATGTGCACGTTGACACCGGGCAGATTCTGCTGGGAGAAGGACGGGGCTTCGAGATCGCACAAGGCCGGCTCGGGCCGGGCAGGATCCATCACTGCATGCGATTGATCGGTTGTGCACAACGCGCGCTGGAGATGATGTGCGACCGCTCCCGTACACGGTTCGCGTTCGGCAAACCGTTATCGGAGCAAGGCTCGCTGCGTGAAGATATAGCAATATCGGCTTGCGAAATCGAACAGGCCAGATTGTTGACTCTCGCTGCCGCACGGAAAATGGATGTCGCCGGAAACAAGGCTGCAAAGGATCTGATCGCCATGGCAAAGATCACCGTGCCCGCCATGGCCCAGAGGATCCTGGACCGGGCCATACAGGTACACGGCGCGATGGGGGTATCGGAAGACACCTTCCTGGCCGCGGCCTGGGGTTACGCCCGCACCATCCGTATCGCCGATGGACCGGATCAGGTGCATATGGACGCACTGGCCCGCTATCTGCTCAAGACCTATGCGGGCTGACATCCCCGAAGACATAAAACCGGATACGACCGTAGCAAACTCAGCGGCGCTGTCCGTGTGGTGTCAAGACCATGTGGATGGATTCCGGGGGCCTGTGTCGCTAAAAAAATTCACCACTGGCCAATCCAATCCAACGTACCTGCTGACGGCCCGGTCGGGCCGTTATGTACTGCGCCGCAAGCCACCCGGCGCCCTGCTGCCTTCCGCCCACGCCGTGGACAGGGAGTATCGCGTCATGGAGGCACTTGCCAACACTGACGTCCCGGTGCCGCACATGCTCGCCCTGTGCGAGGAAGACGAAATCATCGGCTCCATGTTCTTCGTCATGGAATATCTGGAAGGCCGCACGTTTCTGGATCCCGCCCTGCCTCAACTGGGTCCCGCACAACGCCGGGAATTGTACGTGGAGCAGGTCCGTATTCTGGCCTGCCTCGCCAACCTGGACGCGGAATCCATTGGGCTGGGAGATTACGGCAAACCCGGCGACTACGTCGCCAGGCAGGTGAACCGCTGGACCCGGCAGTATCGCGCCAGTGCAACCGGGGTGATTGCGGATATGGAGCATCTGATCGACTGGTTGCCGGCCCACTTGCCCGCCGAAGACTACCGGCCCGCGCTGGTGCACGGGGACTTCCGTCTGGACAACCTGCTGGTACACCCGACACGAATGGAAATCATCGGTGTTCTCGATTGGGAACTATCGACACTGGGACACCCGTTCGTTGATTTTTCATATTGGTCGACCATGCTGCGTCTGCCCCGGGAAACACACCACAAGGGACTGGCCGGGCTGGATCGCCGCGCGCTGGGCATTCCTGCTGAACAGGAATTGATCGATCTTTTCTACAAGTCGGTAAAACGGGATAAAACGATGGATAAAACGGATAAAAAGGGGACGGACCCCTTTTTGCCGTCCCCTTTTTACCAGCGAGACTGGTCGTTCTGGGTGGCATTCCACGGCTTTCGATTTGCCGCTATTGTCCAGGGCGTCATGAAGCGGCACCTGGATGGAAACGCTTCCAGTGCCGTGGCCTTCGAGGTGGGCCGCATGGCAAGACCGGTTGCCGCACTGGGATGGGCTGCAGCAAGGCAATACAAGGAGTAACACCGGTACTCAGGTTATGACCGAACTCTACTATGATGCGGAACACGGCATCACCACCATCGATGCGCAATTCATCAGGCCCGGAATCGCGTCACTGCAACTGCTGGTTGAAAGGGGGCACGCCGCTTTCATCGATACCGGAACCAGCAGATCCCTGCCCCACGTCGCCGGGATTCTTGCCGCCAAAGGCATCCCGCCTGCGAAAGTGGAATACGTCATCCCCACCCACGTACACCTGGACCACGCCGGTGGCGCGGGCGCCATGATGCAGGCCTTTCCGAACGCCAAACTCATCGTGCACCCGCACGGGGCACGCCACATGATCAATCCAACCCGGCTATGGCGGGGAACACTGGACGTATACGGGGAAAAAACAGCCCGAAAACTCTATGGTCAAGTTATCCCGGTGGCAGAACACCGCGTCGTGATTGCCGACGATAAATTCGAGCTCGATTTTTTTGGCAGGCGATTGACCTTCCTGGATACGCCCGGCCATGCGCGGCACCACTTTTGCGTTGTCGATAGCGAACACAGAATAATATTTTCTGGGGACACCATGGGTATTTCCTATCGCATGTTCGAC
>CAXMTM010000327.1:0-7964 GCA_964196385.1 Arenicellales bacterium | reverse complement strand
ATCGGGCGCATAACGCACGATGCGGGACGAACCGAACTGGGCGTTCCACAGGTAACCCTGCACATCGCATACGGCGCCATCCGGTTTGACGTTTTCTGACCTCAGGTCGATGTGCACTATCCGTTCGCTTGCGGGGTTGCCCGCCGCGTCCAGAGGCCAGCGCCAGATCAGCCGCTCGGTAGTGTCCGCGACGTATGCCGTCCTGCCGTCCGGTGCAAAACAGGTGGCGTTCGGGATCGACATGGACTCGATGACCCGTGACAGCTTGCTCTGCCTGAAACGGTAATACGCACCGGCGTGGGGTTCGAGATTGCGGCCCATGGTGCCGATCCAGAATGAACCATCGGGGCCCGTTCTTCCGTCATTGGAACGTGTGACCGGGTTATCCAATTCCATTTCGGCCAACAAGTCCCGTGCTCCAGTCTCGATGTCGAACTGCTGCAGTCCGCTCGCGGTGGCGATCACCAGGGTCTTCTCATCGACCCACCCCGCCGCTGAGGCGGGTTCATCAAAATTCCAGCTGCGCATGTCCCCGCCCGACGCATCGCAGCCATAGAGCGCGCCGGCCGGAATGTCGAACCAGAAAAGCTGCTCCCGCAAGGGATGCCAGAGCGGACCTTCCCCGAGCGTACATGCCGGGCCGATGGTTCTGTACTTGCTCAATCGCCAACCGGTCTAGTGATTGTCACGCGGCACGATCTTTGTCACTTCACGATATTTGGTCGCCGGTTCGAGCACCATGCCCTGATCGAACTGTGCCACCAAACCGCGCTGGATTTCCTGCCAGGGAGTCTGGTGCGCGGGAACATAGGCTAGACCACCGTCAGCGAGTTTCGCGGCAACCGCTTGCCGTCGTTGCTGCAGGACGTCGTTCGAAATCAGGATGTTGGCCTCACGGGTGTTCAGATCGACGCGCACGCGATCGCCCGTTTCGATCAGAGCCAAACCGCCCCCCACGGCCGCCTCGGGAGACGCGTTCAGGATCGACGGTGACCCGGAAGTACCGGACTGACGACCGTCACCGATGCAGGGCAGGGAAGTAACACCGCGCTTCAGCAGCGCGTCCGGGGGCTGCATGTTCACGATTTCCGCACCGCCCGGGTAACCTACAGGACCCGCCCCGCGGATAAATAACAGGGTGTACTGGTCGATATCGAGTGACGGATCGTTGATCCGCGCGTGGTAATCCTCCCTGCCGTCAAACACCACTGCGGGTCCTTCGAAGGCATTGGGGTCATCGGGATTCGACAGATAGCGATCACGGAACTCGTTCGAGATCACCGACGTCTTCATGATCGCCGTGTCGAACAGATTGCCCCTGAGGTTGAGAAATCCGGCCTTCTCCAGCAGAGGCTGATCGAAGGGCCGTATTACCTGCCGATCGAGCGTCTCTTTTCCTGCGCAGTTTTCACCAATGGTCTGCCCGTTGACCGTCGGGGCATCGGGATAGGGTAACCGCCCTGCCTCCATCAGTTCGTGTACGATGGATGGCACTCCGCCGGCATGATGGAAATCTTCCCCGAGAAACCGGCCGGCCGGCTGCAGGTCGAGTAACAGGGGCACGTCCCAGCCGAGATCCTCCCAGTCCTGGTTGGCAAGCGGCACGCCGAGATGATTGGCGATGGCCTTCAGGTGAATGGGCGCGTTGGTTGAACCGCCAATGGCGGAATTGACTACGATGGCGTTTTCGAACGCCTGCCGGGTCATGATGTGCGCAGGTTTGATGTCCTGCCATACCAGATCCACGATGCGCTTCCCGGTCAGGTAGGCCATCTGCGCCCGCTCCTTGTGCACTGCAGGGATAGCCGCGGAGCCGGGCAGTGACATGCCGAGCGCCTCGGCGAGGGAATTCATCGTGGTCGCGGTGCCCATGGTGTTGCAATAGCCGGGGGAGGGCGCAGAGGATGCAACGATTTCGGCGTATTCCTCGGCAGAGATATCCCCTTTGGACAGTTCCTTTTTGGCATGCCACTTGATGGTGCCGGAGCCGGTGCGCTGCCCCTTGTACCAGCCGTTCAGCATCGGCCCAACCGATAGTGCGATTGCCGGCAGGTTGGCGGTCGCCGCGGCCATCAACATGGCCGGCGTGGTTTTGTCACAGCCGATGGTCAGGACCACGCCGTCAAGCGGGTAGCCGAACAGGATCTCAACCAACCCGAGGTACGCCAGGTTTCGATCCAGACTGGCCGTGGGCCGTTTCCCGGTCTCTTGAATCGGGTGCACCGGAAATTCGAAGGCGATCCCCCCGGCCTCACGGATGCCTTCACGCACCCGCTCTGCAAGAATCAGGTGATAGCGGTTGCACGGGGAAAGATCGGAGCCGGATTGCGCTATCCCGATGATCGGTTTGCCGGATTGCAGCTCTTCGCGGGTGATCCCCCAGTTCATATAGCGCTCGATGTAGAGTGCCGTCATATCGTGGTCGTCCGGGTTGTCGAACCATAGCCGCGAACGAAGTTTCGATTTGCCTTTGGTCATGGTGGTGTTTAGCAGCCGGGCATGTACAGGGAGGATCACTTGTAGCACAGATGACGCCGCCAGGTGAATCGATGATTACCGGGCGCAAGCATTAGCCGCCGGCAAACGTCAGGGCCCGCGCAAGAATAACCCTTGCTACGATTTTCCGGAGACGCGGGTGCTCGGGGGGACCGATGGCGCAGGTTCAAAAAACTGCCGGGTCAGAAACGGCGTGGGTCCGAATTTCTTGCCATCAATGTTTAGCGTACGCTTCAATACGAAGTCGAACAAAAGGGGATTGTGGTGGCGGATTGCGGAGATCACGCCTGCCTCCAATTCCGTGATGTAACCCCGTCGCACCATCTGTTTCAGTGAGAACAAAGGCAGTACGCCCGGCAGGGGATAATCAGAACCGTTCAACAGACGCGGGTGCCAGTCTTCGCGTTCGATCACTGTCTGCAGTGCCCGTCCGACGCGGTTGATCTGCGTTATCGCCGAGATCTCGCCAAACAACAGGCCGTGGTACCGGGGTTCTTGCATCATGCGCGTGAAAAGCTCAAAACAGGATACACTGGGTCCGTCGGCGCCGACATCCAGATCAACGCCGCTACCCAGAGAGGCACAGTGGGCGACGATAACGCGCACGCCGTGTTCCAGGGGTCGACGCAGGCGTAGTGGATTTCCGTAGTCCTCCGTGTTGCCGCCGTGCACGGCGAGTTCGGCGCCAGCGTGCACCAGCAGGGGAATATCGAAGCGGGCGGCAGACTCGTAAAAGGGATCGCAAAGCGGCGAGGCCGGGTCCATGCCCTGGGCGGCAGGCAGCCACTTGACGGCGCGGGCGCCATAACGCACCGCCTCTTTTAAAGCCGTGACGGCGTCGCGGCGATAAGGATGAATGGACGCGATCCACTCGAAGCGGGCGGCGTGTTGCTGCGCGATGGAAGCGGCGTAGGCGTCGGGGGTATGGAAGGCGCTGGCCTCCAGGCGACGTTCGCCGGCCTCATCATGGAAGTAGTCGAATGCCAGCAGCATCAGCTTTACACCCGCAGGCAACTGGTCGTGAAGCCAGATCAGGCGTTCGACAAACTTGCGGTCGGACTGGCCGTCGTTGGGGGTACAGCTCCCATTGAGATAGAAGTTGCGCTGCAGCCATTGTACCGGGTGCGCAAGGCTGTCCATCTGTGGATTGATCCAAACTCCCGTGCCGCCATCACCGGTCCCAATGAGGTGCACATGGCAATCCCAGCACAGGGCGGGGTCGATCCCGTCCCAGGCCGACTGCACCACGGGATGGTCGAGAAGCGCCTGCGGCAAGGGCTCACGGGGACAAGGATTCCAGATACCATCCTCCGGCCAGTACCGAATACCCGCTCCTGCGAGGCCGGCGACGCCGAGTCCGAGCAGCATGTGTCGGCGCTTCATGCCGGCCCGTAATTCTCAACGGACTGACCAGCACCCCATTGATCTTTAGTCTCCAACTGAGGCCGCGCCAACGCTGATTATCTCCTGATTCTATAGGGCGTTTCCGGGTTACAGGAAATCGTCCACCGTGGCCCGCTGCCATCGGACATTATCTACCTTCCACTCGGAGTCCTGGCGCACATAGACCACGACGAACCGCACCAGGTCCGCACGAATATCGAACAACTGGTCGGCGTTCTTGATCGGTTGCCCTGCCATGGCCGCTATCACTTCCGCCACGGCATTGTCCGCGTCGATTACCTGCAGTGATTTTGTCAGGGTGTAAATGTAGACGGCCTTATGGCCCAGTAGATACAACTGGGTCAGTCGCACCAGTGCAGACTTGTCATACCCGCGCTCGTCCTTATAGCCATCTACGATAAAGTCTTTCAGCGCGCCGACGTCCTTCGCTTCCACGGCGATCACCGCATCGCTGTTCAACTTGCGTATCTGTTCCTCGGGTGGCGTCGTATCGCCACTACAGGACAGCAGGGATAGCGCAAGCAGCACCAGCCCTGCAAGCAAGACTCCCCGGGACGGCATCACGTTCACGCTGTCAAAAACTCCCGCAATTCATCCTTACGTTTTATGGTGTCGCTAAAACCAAGATCCATCAGTTCCCCGCAGTAGGTGCCGTGGAACAGCAGATAACTCAACAACTGTTTCCCCCCTCCGCGTCTGGCCCCAATCACCCGCAAGAGGTATTGGACTGCTGACGGCATCAGGTCCATATGGGGTTCCGCGATTGCGCCAATGTCTCCGCTGGGAGAGATTATAAACGTTTCAATCGGCCTCAGGGCGATGCGCCCCTGTGCCTCGGTGGGGACCAGTTGCAGGGTTTGGTTGATCCGCTGCAAGCGCTCGATATCGGCATTCAGGCTGTTCAAAAACAGCGTATCGAGAATGTACCCGGCGATCTGCCCCATCCCCGGATACTGCAACGGGGGTCCCGGCGTGGTAACTGTTGAGGACACCTGCGGGGACTCCTGGCGAACACCGATTATGAGCACTTTGTTCGCGCCCAGATGTAATGCCGGGCTGATGGGTGACGTTTGCCGCATGGAACCGTCACCGAAATACTCGCCGTCTATGGCAACCGAGGGGAAAACGATGGGGATACCCGAAGAGGCCATGAGGTGGTCGATGTCGATGCTGGTGCGTATGCCCAACCGCCTGGCTCTGGCCCAGGGCTGCAGATCTTCGGCACCCCGGTACCAGGACACGGAACGGCCGGTGGTGTAACTGCAGGCAGTCACACTCAATGCGCGCAAGTCCCCATTGTCCACTGCCCGGTCAATGCGTTCAAACGGCACATTTTTTATTAACAGCTCCCTTAACGGCGTGTTGTCCAGCAATGAGCGGGGGCCGGGACGCCCCAAACCGCCGGTGAGCATAGAAAAGATCAGCTGGCTGCCGCGGGAAGCCGCAC
Organism: Arenicellales bacterium; assembly: GCA_964196385.1. Classification (GTDB taxonomy): domain Bacteria; phylum Pseudomonadota; class Gammaproteobacteria; order Arenicellales; family JAANXG01; genus JAHEKE01. Next base: position 2,617 of record CAXMTM010000327.1, on the reverse strand, counting down.
TCCACGCATCGGCGAGAAACACTTGCTCGATTTCGAATGCGGACCATACGTCCACCAGACGGGCGACGCCCGCCTTGAAATCCGGCGCCGCTGCTGCGAGCACGGCGGCGTTGATGCATCCTGCCGACGTGCCGCAAAGAATTGGAAAGGGATTATGCGCCGCATCCGGCAGGATGTCGGCGATGGCCTTGAGCACGCCGACCTGATAGGCGGCACGAGCGCCGCCCCCACTTAAAATCAACCCGATTTGATGACCGGCATGGCCTGGCATGGGTTGGCGGCCTTGAATCAACCCACTGCCGGAATCTCTCTTCGTCCAGTTCTAGACTGGGCCTGTTCGGGATGGTCGGCGGGTTTATCGGATATTGAATTGCCGGAATCCGATGCCGATATTTTTGGCTCGGCAGGCCTGGCTTGTTTGACCGGCGCGGTTTGAACCGGCTGTTGTTCAGGCAGCGGTGGGTTATCCTGTCGTGCCACGGTACTGCGCGATGCAGGGGGGTTTCTCGGGGGCCTGCTGCGACCCTTGTTGTCTTCGTCTTTAAAACTGCCCGGACGGGCACGCTTCGTATTGGATCGTATACGAACCGGAGGCGCCGGGGTGGGCAGATGTGACGTATCGTAGGTCCCCACGGGGATCTTGTGGCCTACGAACTGTTCTATCTCGGCCAGTGAAAAGGCATGGGTTTCACACGCGAAACTGATGGCGTCCCCACCCGCGCCGGCGCGGGCGGTACGCCCCACCCGGTGCACGTAATCTTCCGCATCCTGGGGCAGATCGAAATTGATCACGTGGCTGACGTCGGGAATATGCAACCCCCTTGCGGCAACGTCGGTGGCGACCAGTACGGAAATCTTGCCTTCCTTGAAATTTTCCAACAAACGCTCCCGCTGTTTCTGGGGAACGTCTCCGGACAACACGCCGGCGGTATAATCGTTACCGATCAGCCATGCACCTACGGTCTCGGCGGTGTGCTTGGTGTTGACGAACAGCAGGGTGCGGGTCGGGTCGATCTCTTTCAACAGCCCGAAGAGCAGCGGGATCTTTTCATCGTTGGCAGGAAAATAGACCTGTTCTTCCACTGCGTCCACAGTCATGTACTCGGATTCCACTTTTATGGATTGTGGGTTATTCATGTGTTCGTAGGCGAGTTCGTTGACGCGCAACGACAATGTTGCGGAAAACAACATATTCAATCTTTTTTCCGGAGCCGGCATGCGACGCAGAACATATCGAATATCATTGATAAAACCGAGATCGAACATCCTGTCCGCCTCATCGAGGATCATCACTTCGATGGCATCCAGCGAGAACACCTTTTGCTTATAGTAATCGATGATCCTGCCCGGCGTTCCAATCAGCACATCGGCGCCCTTTTCCAGTTCACGGCGCTGGGACTCGTAGCCGGTTCCGCCATAGGCAAGAGTCAAGTGGTACGGCAGGTGGGAACCCAGGGTCTCGGCGTCCTTGAATATCTGGATGGCCAGTTCACGGGTCGGCGCCAGGATCAGCGCACGCGGGCCGGTTGCTCCGCTTTGCCTTTCGCCACGGGATAATCGAGTAAACATCGCGATCAGAAATGCAGCGGTTTTACCGGTGCCCGTTTGGGCCTGACCCGCCACATCATGCTGGGCCAGCAGGTGCGGCAGTACGAGGTGCTGGATAGGAGTCAGAAACTCGAATCCCGCCCGCTCGATGCCTTGCTGCAGTTCGGGCGACAGATCGAGGTCTGCAAATCGTTGGTCAGAAAGGTGATGTTGGCTCATAGGCAAGGCCTGCAAGTATTACAGGGGGCCGGATACTCCCTGTTGCTAAAAAGCGTTTGGAATACGCCAGCGGGAGGGCTAGAATCCATACCCTCCCCAAAACAAATAGAGGTCAAATACATTTTATGTCGCAGATAGTGCATATCACTGATGATGGTTTTGAAAAAGAAGTGTTACAGAGCGATCAGGCTGTGTTGGTAGAATATTGGGCGGAGTGGTGCGGTCCCTGCAAGATGATAGCACCTGTGCTCGAGGAAGTGGCGTCAGAATATTCGGAGAAGCTCACCGTAGCCAAGTTGAACATCGACGATAACCCGAACACGCCACCCAAGTATGGCATTCGCGGCATCCCGACCCTCATGCTGTTCAAAGGCGGCAACGTAGAGGCCACCAAAGTCGGCGCGGTTTCGAAATCCCAGCTAACGGCGTTTATTGACGGTAATCTATAGTCCAAATCGGGTCCACAATATCCAGCCTCCTTCTGTAAATCGGGTGCTGGACCTGGTATACATCACGTGCTATCGTAGTATAGCTGGTTGCTAATTCTCCCCAAAACAACGCTTTCCCTTTAACTTGTTGGCGCTATGCAGCGCCCCCCTGAATCCGCTATACACTCTAATGTCCCTATCGCTAGCTGAACTCAAGAAAAAACCTCCCACTGAACTCGCCGAAATGGCCAGCGCCATGAACATAGATGGTGTCGGGCGGGTGCGAAAACAAGATCAGATTTTCGCTATTTTAAAAGCCCAGGCAAGCAAGGGCGAAGATATCATTGGAGAAGGCGTCGTGGAAATCCTGCAGGATGGGTTCGGATTCCTGCGTTCCGCCGACTGTTCTTATCTCGCCGGAC
>CAXMTM010000326.1:0-6174 GCA_964196385.1 Arenicellales bacterium | reverse complement strand
GCGTATTCATTAGTTATATTGGGAGGACTTAGACTATCGCGACCGAAAAAACGCTTCGAGTAAATGAAGAAATCACCTCGCCTACCGTGCGATTGATCAATACTGAAGGAGAACAAGCGGGTCTGGTTCCATCGGAAGAGGCCCTTAGGATGGCGGAGGGAGCAGGAGTGGACCTGGTGGAAATTTCACCGAATGCCGACCCCCCGGTTTGCCGCATGATGGACTATGGCAAATTTCGCTATCAGGACAGCAAACGCAAGGCAGTGGCTAGGAAAAAGCAAAAGCATGTACAGGTCAAGGAAATCAAGTTCCGCCCCGGCACAGATATCGGTGATTACGAGGTGAAACTGAGAAACTTGATAAAGTTTCTGGAAAACGGCGACAGAACCAAGGTGACCCTTCGTTTTCGTGGTCGCGAAATGGCGCACCAGGAGTTGGGCAGGGATTTGCTGGTGCGAGTGGAAGAGGATCTCAAGGAGTACGGAACGGTAGAGCAGTACCCAAAAATGGAAGGTCGCCAGATGGTGATGGTAATCAGTCCCAAGCGCAAATAAGCCAGGCAGGACTGTGGGCCCAGACAGATTGCCCTGAAAATATCTGTTAAATACATAGAAAACGTGATCAACATCGGGAGGCAATATGCCTAAAATCAAGACCAATCGGGGTGCGGCGAAGCGATTCAAGAAAACCGCCTCGGGTGCGTTCATGCGCTCCTCATCCCACATGAGTCATATATTGACCAAGAAGTCCACCAAGCGTAAGCGACACCTGCGTGCGCAATCCCTGGTACACAGCGCTGATGCGGCCCTAGTGCGCCGCATGTTGCCGTACAGCTAAGGGAGCAGCGACAATGCCAAGAGTTAAAAGAGGCGTCACCGCACGCGCCAAACATCGCAAAGTGCTGGATCGGGCCAAAGGCTATCGCGGGCGCCGAAAAAACGTATACAGAGTAGCTAATCAGGCAGTGAACCGGGCCGAGCAGTACGCTTACCGGGATCGCCGTCAACGCAAGCGCCAGTTTCGTGCACTGTGGATCATGCGCATCAATGCAGCCGCCAGGATGCACGGTTTGAGCTACAGCCGGTTCATCAATGGACTCTCCAAAGCAGATATCGGACTGGATCGCAAGGTGCTGGCGGATATCGCCGTCAATGACAGCAAAGCGTTCGAACATCTGGCCGAGCAAGCCAAAGCGGCGTTGTCCAGTTAGCCGTTCGTCTGTCACGTTTGGGGAAAGGCGGCGGTCTTTCCTTATTTCTTCCGCGAGATGAGTAACCTGCCTACACAGGAACTGGAGCACCTTGTCGACAAGATCCGCGAGGCACTCGTGCATACAACGGTTCTTGCCGAGCTTGAAAAACTTCGCGTCGACTATATCGGCAAGAAAGGGGTGCTTACCCAGCAACTTAAACGCGTGGGCACAATGCCACCCGAACAGCGGCCACAATTCGGACTCGCGGTCAATGATGCCAAGAAAGCGGTGGCCGCGCTCATTGACGCGCGACGCCGGGTGCTGTCAGATGAGTCCATATCACAACAACTGCTCGATGAGCGCCTCGATATCACGCTGCCGGGCAGGGGCGGCCGCAACGGGGGGCTGCATCCGTTAACAAGGACGCTGGACAGACTGGTCGATATATTCCAGAGGATGGGTTTCGACGTTGTGGATGGCCCGGAAATAGAAGACGACTTCCATAATTTCGAGGCGTTGAACATCCCTCCGAATCACCCGGCCCGTGCCATGCACGATACATTTTATGTCGGCGACAATTCTTTGTTGCGCACCCATACCTCACCGGTCCAGGTTCGTTACATGGGTGAAAATTCTCCCCCCATTCGTGTGATTGCGCCCGGGCGGGTTTATCGCTGCGACTCCGATCAAACCCACACCCCCATGTTTCACCAGATCGAGGGACTGGCCGTGGATGAGGACATCAGCTTTGCTGATTTGAAAGGCGTGCTGATCACCTTCTTGCGTTCTTTCTTTGAAACCGACCTGAACATTCGCTTGCGCCCATCTTATTTTCCGTTCACCGAACCGTCCGCGGAGGTGGATATCAGTTGTGTGTTTTGCGATGGAAAGGGCTGCAGGGTGTGTAAGAAAACCGGATGGCTGGAGGTGTTGGGCTGCGGTATGGTCCATCCCGAGGTATACAAAAACGTGGGCATCGATGCCGAGAAATTCACCGGTTACGCATTCGGTCTGGGTGTCGAAAGGCTCACCATGTTGCGTTACGGTGTGGATGATCTGCGACTTTTTTTCGAAAACGACCTGTCTTTTTTAAGGCAATTTTAGCGATGATCATCAGTGAAAACTGGCTGCGGGAGTGGGTGAAACTCGATCTCGGCACGGCAGGCCTGGTGGACACGCTCACCATGGCCGGTCTTGAAGTGGAGTCCGTCGAACCCGCCGGCCCGGCTTTGGATGGCGTCGTGGTGGGCAGGATTGTTGCCGTCGACCATCACCCCAATACCGGGCGCTTGCGGGTATGCAAGGTGGATGCAGGCGATAACGACTTGATGACTATCGTGTGTGGTGCGCCCAATGCGGCGATGGATGTCCTGGTCCCCGTGGCCCTGCCGGGCGCCGAACTTCCAGGTGGGCAGACTGTTCAGCGATCCATGATCCGTGAAGTGGAATCCGAAGGCATGCTGTGTTCCGCTAGTGAACTTGCACTGGGTGATCAATCGGATGGCCTGCTCGAATTGGACCCCGACGCGCGCCCAGGACAACGGTTATACGACTATCTGGCGCTGGGTGACAGCGTCATCGAAATCGATTTGACACCGAATCGCGGGGATTGCCTGAGTATTTTAGGTGTGGCCCGTGAAATTGCGGTACTAACGGGGGCAACACTCCATAGAAAATCACTGCCCGAAGTCCAGGCCGTGAATGATGCCGCGATTGACATCGATATAAACAGCCCCAACCGTTGCCCGCGGTATGTGGGTCGCGTGATCGAAGGTTTGGATCGCACCGCCAGGACGCCGTGCTGGATGTCCGAGCGCCTGCGCCGCTGTGGTGTACGCCCCATCGATCCGGTGGTGGACGTCACCAACTACGTGATGCTTGAGATCGGCCAGCCCATGCATGCATTCGACAGAGCACGTATTAAAGAGCGCATTGTTGTTCGGCAAGCGAGCGATAGTGAGCCCATAGCGTTGCTTGACGGCTCCACACATTCACTGTCTGCGGACACGCTGGTTATCGCTGATGAAGGCAGCGCCATAGCCATTGCCGGTGTCATGGGCGGAGAGTATTCGGCGATATGCGATGACACCGGGTCGATCGTGCTGGAGGCGGCGTTTTTCTCACCCCATGAACTCGCCGGCCACGCGCGTAGATACGGGCTGCACACCGACTCTTCACACCGTTTCGAGCGCGGGGTGGACCCGACGCTGCCGCGGATTGCCTCACACTACGCTACATCGCTGCTCACCAGCATTACCGGGGGCAGGCCAGGACCGGTGTTGGAGGCCGTGGACGCAGATTATCTGCCCGCCCCCCAGCCTGTACATGTAAGACATGGGCGCATCAACAGACTGCTCGGAGTAGAGGTCACCCGCCAGGACGTCCAATCGATCCTGCAGCGGATAGACTCCAGCGTGGGGGAATCAAATTCAGGCTGGCAGGTCACACCACCGTCCCATCGCTTCGATATCGAGCTTGAGTGTGACCTGATCGAGGAAGTGGCCCGGGCATGGGGATATGACCGGATTCCCGCCCGTACACCCGTAATGAAACTGGAGCAGGTCAGTGCACGGGAAGAGGAACTGGATCCGCGACGACTCAAATCAAATTTGGTGGATCGTGATTACCGTGAAGCGATTACCTATAGTTTTGTCGAACCTCTGCTGCAACGGCGACTGCAGCCTGCGGAGCAGGGCATCGAACTAAAGAATCCACTTTCTCCCGATCTTTCGGTGATGCGGACCAGTTTGTGGCCGGGGCTGCTGCGGGCCCTGATCGATAACATCAACCGGCAACACCGACGCATACGGTTGTTCGAGGTGGGCAAGACCTTCCACAAGGAAGGGAATGAAATTGTAGAAACGGAACGGTTGGGCGGCGTTGTCTCCGGGAATGCGTGGCCGGAACAGTGGGGCCAGGGCGAGCGTCTGGTGGATTTTTTCGATGTCAAATCTGATCTGGAGGCCCTGTTTTCTCTCACCCAGGCCGGAGAGGATTTCAGTTTCCATGAATGCGAGGAGCCGGGATTGCACCCGGGGCAGCGCGCTGAAGTGCGGCGAGGGTCGGTCGCCATCGGCCGGGTGGGGCGCCTGCACCCCGCACAGCAGAGCGCTCTGGGACTGGCGCAAGCGGCATATCTGTTTGAAATTGAGGTATCGGCGCTGACTTCCCGGGAGATGCCGCTGTACCGGCGAATATCCAGATACCCGGCGATCCGGCGCGACCTGGCGGTCATGGTAGATGACAGCGTTTTAGCGGGGGATTTGCTGAATTTGATAGCGAAATCGGCCGGAGAATACTTAATAAACCTCGAGTTATTTGACGTATATCGCCGCGAAGGCATTGATTCCAAGAGAAAAAGTATCGCATTTGGCTTGACCTTACAGGCATCTTCGCGCACCCTTAGGGATAACGAAGTAGATTCGATAATCAATCGAACACTGGATGAACTGCGCAATCGGTACGGCGCGGAACTGAGAACTTAAAGAGGGGACTGGCGTTGGCGGTCACTAAAGCAAACCTTGCGGATACGCTATTTAGAGAACTGGGCCTGAACAAGCGTGAGGCGAAAGAATTCGTTGAGTTATTCTTTGAGAAAATCAGGATTGCACTGGAAATGGGGGAATCGGTCAAGTTGTCTGGATTTGGGAATTTTGGGGTGCGCGAGAAAAACCCGCGCCCCGGTCGCAACCCGAAAACCGGTGAGGAAATTCCGATCACTGCCCGGCGCGTAGTGACTTTTAAAGCGAGTCAGAAATTGAAAGATCGCGTAGCGATCAACGCGGATATGCTTCGTAGAGCACCGGAAACAAACACAGGCCAGGATCAGACATAGAGAGATACCAGTACGTGCTAGATTCTGGTGACAACATTGATCTTCCACCCATCCCCAGCAAGCGATATTTCACCATAGGGGAAGTAAGCGAGTTGTGTGCGGTCAAGCCCCATGTGCTGAGATACTGGGAACAGGAGTTCCCGCAACTCAAACCGGTAAAACGCCGCGGTAACAGGCGCTACTACCAACGCCACGAAGTACAGTTGATCCGTCAGATCCGGGCCCTTTTGTATGTCGATGGATTCACCATCAGCGGCGCCCGAAACAAACTGGACCATGACAGCGAAGTCGACGGCAAACCTCTGGTATCGGATTATCGTTCCGAGATCGTATCGGACCTGATCCGTGAAATAGACGAAGTCGTATCCATGCTGCGGGACTAAGCAGATCCCGGGCAAGGTTTGTTACAAACTATCACGATCAACGGAGTCTAGGAACCCAATGCGCGGCTTTTCGCTACTGGTGCTGGTGCTGGGTATGCTGCTGGTCGGCTACCTGGTCAATCGCAGTATTGAACAGCACGTTCCCACGGAGCCTGGAAGAAAAACCACCTCGGACCAGATCGAAGGGCAAGTCCGCGACACCCTGCAGCAATACCAGAAGAAGCTGGATAAACAGGCTGAGAATAATTAGCCACCATTTCGGGAACCGTGTTGTCTGCTATCCAAGGATTACTGTACGGTGGTGCGAGACTTTTGATACTATCTTGCGCGGTCATCGAACTGCTGTTCGGACCACAGACTCAAATCACTACGAGTCATCAACAGCCGCTGGAATATTAAATTTAATCGGGGCGTAGCGCAGCCTGGTAGCGCACCTGAATGGGGTTCAGGTGGTCGGAGGTTCAAATCCTCTCGCCCCGACCATTAATCTCCGGCAGAAACACATCACTTCCTCTCCATGAAAGCCCTGCCGGAGCTACGTTTACGGCTTCTTTGACCTACCTGAACCATAGCATCATATAGTTTCATACCGGATCATCCTGTATCATAGAGGTACACCCAAATGTACACCCAGGGAGACACCCAGGGGCTAATAACGTTGAATACAGGTGCTTTTCATGGAACTCACTTCAAAGGCGATAGACAGTCAGAAACCACGCAAGTCACGATATGAGGTTTCCTTCGAGGGATACACCAGGCTGAGG
>CAXMTM010000325.1:0-8008 GCA_964196385.1 Arenicellales bacterium | reverse complement strand
TTGATATTGTGGCTGATGCCATCCCGCGACGGCACGAAAATCATCGCGGTCGGGCAATTGGGTGCGAACATCTGCGCATCGTGGCCCGCGCCGGAAGGTAACCGCCTGACCGAATAGCCAAGCTTTTTTGCATTTTCCTCCACCAGTGCGATCATGGAAGCGTCGAATTCGACCGGGGCGAAACGAGCCAGGGTCCGGGTCTGCACGGTAACGCCTTCAGCCCGGGCGGTTTGCCTGACGAATTCGGCCATACGGGCCTCTGCCTTCTGCAGGGACCCATCATCGGTGTTGCGAAGATCCACTGTGACCAGGGCCCGGTTGGCGATCACGTTCACCAGATTCGGCTTGAGTTCATTGACCCCCACGGTGGCAACCTGATTACCACCGAACTCGCTGGCCAGCCGCCGTGCTTCTACCGCGATTGCCGCAGCCACGTAACCTGCATCGTGGCGCAGGCGCATGGGTGTAGTGCCGGCGTGGTTGGAGACACCTGTGATCCGATATTCGGTCCAGGAAATACCCTGAACGCCGGTCACCGCCCCGAGTTCGATACCCGATTCTTCCAGCACAGGCCCCTGCTCGACGTGTAGCTCGAAATAACAATGCGCCCTGAACTCTCCGACAGCTGATGTCCCCGCATAACCTATCAGCGACAGGTCCTCCGCCACGGTAGTGCCATCGATTCCCCGGACCGCCAGCATTTCATCAAGATCAAGGGCGCCTTGGTGGACGCCGCTGCCCATCATGTCCGGTGCAAACCTGGCGCCTTCCTCATTGGTAAAAAAACCGACTGCCACCGGTCTGCGGGTTTCGATACCCGCATCATTCAGTGTGGCGATCACCTCGAGACCTGCCAGTACGCCGAGATTTCCGTCATAAAGACCGCCGGTGGCGACCGTATCGATATGCGAACCTATGGTCACCGGCGGCCCGTCCTCACGCCCCGCACGCACACCGATCACATTACCGATGCGGTCGATACTGATTCGAAGATCCAGATCCTCCATCCATTCATGCACCAGATCTCGTCCCTGTCGGTCTACATCAGTCAATGCCAGCCGGCATACGCCTCCCCCCTCGAGGGCACCGATACGGCCGAGCTCTTTGATACGCCGGAGCAGGCGATCATTGTCAATTTTTATACCGGTGACGGTATCGTGGTTTGTAGTCAAGTGGTGATCTCCTCGGGCTTGCGACCGACAATATCGGCATAGGCTTGTGGGTCGGTTGCGCCTTCGGTTCCAAACAGGACGACGCGGGACGACGGGGCCAGTGCAAGTTTTTTCCGGGCGTCCTTATCTCCGGCGACCGCAATGAAGCCAGCCAACCCGGCCACACCCGACTCGCCGGCTACCAGGGGCGCATCCCCGCACTCTCCCGCGGCCAACAGCCGCATGGCATCAGCCGCGGCCTCATCGGGAATTTTCATAGCCGCATCGGCGCCTGGTTTCAATATGATCCACGCCAGCCGGGAAACCTCGCCACAGGAGAGACCGCCCATGAGTGAATCCAGATCGCCTGTGATGGCTACCGGCTCCTTCTCTTTCAGACTTTCGAACCAGCAAGCAGAGGATGCCGGCTCGACCAGGATCGTCATCGGCCTGTCTGCACCGAAACTTTGCCAGAACTGGGCGCAAGTGGCCGCTGCCATGCCTCCAACCCCCGCCTGCAGGAAGATGTGGGTCGGTGGTTCGTCGTAGGGTAATTGTTCGATGACCTCGGCGGCCATCAGAGCGTAACCCTGGGTCACGTCCCGCGGCGCCTCTATAATGTGACCGTCCGACGTGTCCGGTATGACAAACCAGCCCTCATCGGACGCCGTATGCTGAGCAGTGCGTACCGCATCGTCATAACTCCCGGGATTACGCCGGACGGTTGCCCCAAGATCTGCGATTGCTTTTTCACGCCGCTCACTGACTGCTTCGTTGATAAAAACCACACAACGACAACCGAACATGCGCGCGCCCCAGGCGACAGAACGGCCATGATTTCCATCGGTGGCAGCCGTCACGGTAATACCGGCGCAAATATCCCGGTATTTTCCGTCGAGCAAATCGTGAACCGAAATAACGCGATCCGCCGTGCCGGCGATGATGGTCCGCATCAACAAACGAGCCACGGCATAGGCGCCGCCCAGCGGCTTGAAGCTTTTCAAGCCGAAGCGTTGGCCTTCGTCCTTATAGAGGATACTCGCAACACCCGCAGCCCGCGCAATTCCGGGCAACTCTACCAGAGGCGTCGCTGCATAACCCGGCCAGGCACAAATAACCTCTTTTGCACTGCGCAATCCATCCGCGTTCAGAACCTCCCGCTGTGCCGCGCCATAGGGCACTGCGGAAACCACCGAGGGGTTGATCATCAACTCGAACGGATGTTTGTAATTGAGGAAAGACATTGCGTAGCCGGAATAAGATCTAACAGGACGGGGCCTGACCGCTGGCTGCGGTCGGGCCCCGCGTGATTATTATGCGAACAATGCTATTGCGCGTTCTTTATCGCATCGAGCATGGCATCCAGCATATCCGTGCCTTCCGCACCCAGATTTTCCGTGATCAGTGTACGCACGGCCGGCTGCGTCACGGCGGCGAATTTTTCCAGTTCGGCCGGCGAAACAGAATTGATTTCCATTTTCTGGGCAAGTTTCGGCAGACCCTTTTCCGAAGCCTCGATCACACGGGAGACGCCGCGGCCTGCTTCCGTTGCCACCTCGGATGCCCAGTCGACAATATCGCGGTGGGCAGGCGACAAACCATCATAGAATTCCTTGTTCATGGTCCAGATGTAGGGCGTGATTACGTGGTTGGTAATGGAAAGGTATTTCTGCACCTCGTCGAACTTGGCGAAAGCAATAACCGGAATCGGGTTCATCTGACCATCTGCCACACCGGTTTGCAACGCGGTGTAGACCTCGGCCCAGGGCAGCGGCGTCGGTTTTCCACCCAAAGAGCTTACCAGGGTCTGGTGCGTCGGCAAGGTCATGGTGCGGATTCTCAGATCCTTCATGTCCGCAACGGTTTTGATCGGTTTTTTGGAGTTGGAAAACGCGAAGAACCCCCCCGAATCGATCATTCCCAGAACCTTGAGGCCCGTTTTCGACTCCAGGTCCGCAGTAAATTTCTTACCGAATTCGCTGCGCTGATCGATTACACGATTGGCCACGGCAATATTCGGGAACGCGAACGGAATATCGAAAACACCGACCAGCGGATAATGTTGTGCAATACCGCCCGCCGAGGAAATTGTCGACTCGACAATACCATCGCGCACTTGCTGTATGACCTCGTTGTCTTTACCGAGTTGCCCGTTGGGGAACAGTTGCACCTCGATCTCACCGCCACTGGAGCTTTCGACCAGGGATTTGAAGATCGTCGTCATCGCACCGGAGTGGCTCTCGAAGGCCCCTTCCGGATTGAGATGACCGACGCGGATTGTCACGTCGGCGGCACTGACCGGTCCGGTCACTGTAAAGACAGCGGCTAACGCCGCGGTTAATCGTGTTGCTTTGCGCAGGAAACTCATGGGTTATTCTCCTTTAGTTGGATGATGATGGGTTGTTTTGTATGAACATTAGCCCCGACTCCTACAACCCGAGGAGCCTGGGTATGGCGAGCGTCATATTTTCCCAGTAAGCGATGACGAAAAGAATGAACGTTTCAGCAATCAGAAACGGCCACAGTGCCCTCGCTATCGCCTCCACCTTTGTCTTGGTAACGGACGCCAGTACAAACAAACAGGCGCCGACCGGCGGCGTCATCAGGGAAATATTCAGCGCCAGTATAATCATGATGCCGGCGTGTACCGGATCCATGCCGATGGTCACCGTCAACGGCGCCAACACCGGGGCAAGGATGATCAAGGTTGCATTGATGTCCATGAACATGCCGATAAATAATAACAGACCGATGATCATGGCAATAATTACATTGGGATCATTGGAGAGCGCCAGAAACCCTGCAGCAATGGCCTGCGGGATCTGATTGAAGGTCATCCACCAGCCGAGGATGGAGGCCGACGCAATGATCAGGAATATTATTCCGGTGATGCGTGTTGTGCGTACCAGCATGTGGTAAAGATCACCCCACGACAATTGCCGGTACACCAGGCCGCCCACAACCAGAGCGTAGAAAACGGCAATGGCGGCCGCCTCGGTCGGCGTGGCAATACCGCCAAGGATTGAACCGAGAATAAACACGGGCAGAACGAGGGCGAGAAAACTTTTCTTGAATGCCTTGTATATAAAACAAAGGTTTGGGCGTTGATCCGATTTCGGTAGATTCCATCGTTTACCAAATACCGCGATCACGCCCATACAAATCAGGCAAATCAGTAATCCGGGTAAAATGCCGGCGGCGAACAAACCTGCGATCGATACGCCCATGATGGAACCGTAGATGACCATCAGGGTGGACGGTGGAATAGTCGGCCCGATGATCGAGCCGGCGGCCGTCACCGCACAGGCGAAGGGTTTTGTGTAGCCCTGGCGAACCATCGCCGGAACGAGCGTATTACCAAATGCCGCCGCATCCGCGGTCGCCGCTCCGGTGATTCCGGCGAACATGACGGACGCCAGCATGTTCGAATGGGCCATGCCCCCCCGCAACCAGCCGACCAGCGCATCAGCAAACTGAACCAGGTGTGTAGTAATTCCGGATCGATTCATGATCTCGCCCGCCAAAATAAAAAACGGCATGGCGAGGAAGGGAAACAGATCCAGGCCGGCAAACATTCGGTCCGGCACCATCATCAGGAACCGTCCGCCACCCATGTCAAAAATACCGACGAGCCCGGCAACGCCGAGCACGAAACCCACCGGCATGCCCACTAGCAAAAGACCAAAGAAGGTGATGGCAACGATGATCATACCTAAACTTCCACCCTTTCGGCCGCTGTTACACCATCGCTTGACATGAAATCATGAACAGCCACCAGCAGCAGTTGCACGCAGGCCATGAAGGCGGCCAATGGAACGCCCATGAACGGCCAGGCTTTGGGAATTCCTTCGATCATGGTGAAGCGGCTGAAACCGCGGTCCACCATTCCCAGTCCATAGAGGAAGATGACGGCGAAAAACATAAATGCGATCAAATCGAAAGCCACCGCCAGCCACTTGCGCACTTTGGGCGGGAAACGCTCGAAAATCAAAAGCACGCCTATGTGCTCACGATGACTGATCCCGCTGGAAACCGCCAGTAATGCCATCCAGATCATGAGATACCTGGCCAGTTCTTCCGTGAAAGTCAATTGAAAAGGCAGCACGTAGCGGGCAAGCACCCCAAGCCAGACATCGAGCACCAGCAGCACCATCAATGCAACGCAGGCGCGCTCTACGTACCAGTTGACGCGCCTGCTGGCAATAATGGCCTTGTCCGCCAAACTCCCCATGCCTTTCCCCGAACCGTATCAGCAAATGGCCAAATACCACCGCTATAAGCTAGAATTGAAACATGATTTTCGGATTCAGGCAATACTGAAACCTATTTTTCAATTTTCATGACGTCGGATACGATAACAAACGAGTCCCACGGGCAGGCGCCCAGAGCTTCGTTCGAAAGCAGGATTCGGGATCGATATGAGACACTGCCGGCGAGTGAGAGAAAAATCGCCGACCTGATTCTGGAGTTTCCCGGCGAAGTGGCCGCCTATTCCGCCACTGAGTTAGCGGAACTGGCCGGCAGCTCGAAGGCTGCCGTGACCCGGTTGATTCGGCGGCTTGGATTTGACAGTTTCGAGGCAGCGCGCCGGGCCGCCCGTGATGCGCAAAACTGGGGTTCACCCTTGTACATGTTGCCACGCAAACCGGATCGTACCGGTGTTGGAGGACGCATCCAGAGACACGTCGAGCAGGATATCCAGAATATTTCCGCCACATTCGATGCCCTCGATACGGCGGCGATGGATGAGATCGTGACAGCGATCCTGCAAGCCCGTCGAGTCTTCGTATACGGCTATCGCAACAGCCACTATCTTGCCGGATATTTTAGTTTCCAACTCATTCAGGGACGGCCGGACGTACACTTGTTGCCCGCCGTCGGGGCGACACTGGCGGAATATGTGGCGGATATGACCGGGGAGGACCTGGTGGTCGTCATCGGGTTCCGGCGCCGCGTCCCGGAAGTCAAACGAATGCTGCGGTCCGCAGCGGCCGCCGGATCGAGGATACTGTATATCACCGACTCCAGTGCAGGCTCGCAAGCCAATGCAAACTGGACCATCCATTGCAGTGTGCGCGGACAGGATCTTTTCGACCGTTATGCCGCTGCCATGTCACTCCTTCATTTTCTCAGTGTATCGTTTATGACACAGTCCGGTGACAGAGGGCGCTCCCGTTTGAAAGCCATCGAGAATCTGCACGAAGATCTGCATGAATTCGGGTAAACGCTGAATAGATCGAGGCGTTTCAAATTTAGTTCTCTTGATATATCACCTTACAGGTCGAACCTGGCCCTTAGCTTGACAATACCGGTGCGGGCATGATTACCTAACCTCCGTTTCTCACAGGATTGATGAGCCGAATGTTCTTCACACAATGAAAATATTTTTTATATTCCTGAATTGACACTAGTAATTCAAAACACTCGTAAACGGGGCAACGCAGAGTTCAAATGCCTGCCATTCAGTTAGAATCGATCGAAAAGCGCTGGGGCGAGACCATCGCCGTGAAAGGCATAAACCTGGCCGCGGAGGAAGGCCGGTTTCTGGTTTTGCTGGGTCCGTCGGGTTGTGGCAAATCCACCACACTGAGAATTATTGCCGGGCTCGAGTCACCTTCAACGGGCCGGGTATTGATTAACGGTAGTGACGTTACTCATGCATCACCTTCTGATCGCCATTTGTCGATGGTTTTTCAGTCCTACGCCTTGTTTCCCCACCTCAATACCGAGGAGAATATTTTATTCGGACTGAAAGTCAGGAAAGTTCCCGGCGCCGAGCGGCAGCAACGACTGCGGAAGGTGACTGAACTTGTAGGACTGGCGGATTACCTGGATCGCAAACCCTCCCAGTTGTCGGGTGGTCAGCGTCAGCGGGTAGCGCTGGCTCGTGCCGTAATTGCGGAAAACCCGATTTGCCTCATGGATGAACCGCTGTCGAACCTCGACGCAAAGCTGCGTCACGATATGCGAGTAGAAATCCGTTCATTGCAACGTCGGCTCGGCATGACCGTCGTTTACGTTACCCACGATCAGACGGAAGCCATGAGCATGGCTGACAAAGTAATTCTGATGCGCGACGGAACTATTGAACAGGAAGGCACGCCCGGCGATCTTTATGACAGACCGGCAAGTACTTTTACCGCCCGTTTCGTTGGCACGCCACCGATGAACTTGCTGACAATGGCGAGCGACTCGCGGGGTGTGTTGATTGAAGGCACCGGGTCGCTGGTCCAGTCGGCCAGGCCTGATTGTCAATTGGGCGTCCGTCCGGAGCACATAACCATAGACCACGGCAGCGGTATTCCGGCAGCACTGAAGACTGCGGACTACCTTGGTGCCGATACCATTGTCACGGCCATGGTCGGTGCTCAGGAGGTTATGATCCGGATACCGGGACGGTATAAGGTCAACAGTGAGGAGACAGTGTTCCTCAGGTGGCGACCGGAATCCGCTCGCCTGTTCGATAATAAAAGCGGAATGTTGATTGATGATAATCCAGTATTGTCCGCGGCGACGGGTTGACAAGGAGATTTTCCTGGAATCCGTAACCAGTTTTTCAACCAAAAGAGGAGAATGACATGAAATCTGTTAAAAATTATGCGGCGGCTGCCGTGTCGGCACTATTTATGCTGATACTTTCGGGCAACGGGGTACTTGCCGCCACCGAATTGACCATGTACTACCCGGTAGCCGTAGGCGGCCCGTTGACCAAAGTTGTCGATGGCATGGTGGCCGACTTCGAGAAAGAGAACCCGGATATCAAGGTCAACGCAATCTATGCGGGCAACTACAATGATGCGCGCATTAAGGCGCTTGCAGCTCTGAAGAGCGGCGATCCAGCCCAGTTGTCGGTGATG
>CAXMTM010000324.1:0-4914 GCA_964196385.1 Arenicellales bacterium | reverse complement strand
TTGCAACAGTACCAGCTGTGGTTGTATCGGCATATCGAACCGGCGTGCAACCTGAAACAGCTGCATTACGAAGCGCCCAAAAGAAATCTCATTGATCGGTTTGGCGAAAATGGGTTCACAAACGGTACGAATCGCGGCCTCGAACTCCTCTACTCTGGTGTGCGGCGGCACCCAGCCGGCACGAAGGTGGGCATCCGCCACCGCGTGGTAGTCGCGGTGGAAAAACGCCAGGAAATTCTCGGCGAGGTAACGCTTGTCGGCATCGCTCAGGGACCCCACGATGCCGAAATCCACTGCTTTGTACTGACCGTCTTCGGACACGAAAATATTACCCGGGTGCATGTCGGCGTGAAAAAATCCGTCGCGAAATGCTTGGGTGAAAAATATTTCAACGCCGTTGTATGCGAGCCGGCGCATGTCAATCCCGGCCTTTTTTAATTCGTCCACGTTGCGTATCGGTATGCCGTGGATGCGCTCCATCACCATTACATTCTGGCGCGTATGCTCCCAGTACACCTGGGGAATGTATACTATTTTCGAGCCCTTGAAGTTCGCCCGCAACTGGCTGGCGTTGGCTGCCTCACGGCGCAGGTCCAGCTCGTCGTGAATGGTCTTGTCAAACTCGCCCACAACTTCCACCGGCCGCAAACGTGGGCCTTCATCCCAGTATTTCTCCGCCAGTCCGGCAAGCGTGTACAACAGATCCAGATCCCTTTCGATCACCTCATGGATGTCCGGGCGCAGCACCTTGACCACGATCTCCGTACCGTCCCTGAGATCTGCAAGATGGACCTGGGCCACCGAAGCGGCGGCTATGGGGTCGCTGTTAAAGTTCTGCAGGTGCTCGTCGAGAGCGCCACCGTAGGCCTGCTCCACCAATTGCCGCGCCTGGTCTCCTGAGAAGGGAGCTACCTGATCCTGCAGCTTGGCCAACTCCCCGGCGACATCCTCCGGCAACAGATCCGGCCTGGTCGATAATACCTGCCCGAACTTGACGAAAACAGGACCCAACTCCTCCAGCGCCTCACGCAACCGAACCCCTCTGGGAATCTCGCTGGACGAACCCCGCCACCGCCACGGCAACAACCTGATCAGCAAGCGATACGGCCGGAACAGGTGAAGTGTGTCTACAAATTCATCGAGCCCATGTTTTATGAAAACACGTGTGATCCTCAAAATTCGAAAAAGTTGACGGGATCGGGCCATTCACCACTAACCGATGTGCGCCTTCAATCTATCGATGCGTTGCTCCACTCTCTCCACATCGGCACGCAAACAATCCACTTTCTCCATGAAACTGGTGACCCGCCAATCCGGCGCCAACACCCGTACTTCTTCCTCGAGATACTCCCTGATGTCGAGGCGGAGGGTTTCCGCCGCCTGCCGGGCCCAATCTGCAAATAACCCGGCGCCACGGCCAATCTGATGAGCGGCCACATCGCCCACGTAGTGGGACAGCAGCTCTTCCAGATCGACATCGAGCCGGCGAATCAGAGTCTGAAAATCCTGAGCCAGTTCGACGTCACCCTCGATGGTAATTTTTTTATCTATGAACGCCTGCTTGTCCAGACCCTTCTGGCGGAGCCCGAACCGGGCAAACGCCATGGGGGACCCGGTTAAGGTTATGTCCACGGGCTCTGCCCACTCATCCCGGATATGCAGTCCATTTTCTGCAGGGATGAAGAAAAGTGTTTTACCGATGACCAGCACTTCGAGCTTGAAAACCTTACCCTGCAGCCGGGAGAGCCTTTGCTGGGTATCCGGGTCGAACCTGAGCAGGCGGTTACCGGCAGACTCGAGAAATTCTGAAATCATGGTTGAAGCCGGTGAAGAGGGTCCCATCAAAATTTAAATCCGGTGTGGACCGCAACAATTCCACCCGCCAGATTGTTGACACCAACCCGTTCGAATCCCGCCTGTTGCAACATTTTCTTCAATTGTGCTTGTGCCGGGTGTTTTCGGATCGACTCCACCAGGTACTGATAGCTGGCTTCATCCCCGGCTACCAATTTGCCAAGTCCGGGTAGAACAGCGTACGAATACGCATCATAGATATTCCGCACCAACCGAGTGGTCGGCTGGGAAAACTCCACTACCAGCAACCTGCCGCCGGGCCGAAGACAGGCGAACATCGAAGCCAGCGCCCGCTCTTGCCGGGTGACGTTGCGCAGCCCGAAGCCAATACAGATACAGTCGTAGTAGTCCGGGGCAAACGGCAGTTGCTCTGCATCAGCCTGGACATAGTGCACATTTCCGACGATACCGGCATCCGTCATGCGCTGCCGGCCCTTGTTGAGCATGGCAGCGTTGATGTCGGTGAGGGTCACCGAGCCCTCTTTGCCGACCCGCCGCGCCAACAAACGGGCAAGATCACCGCTGCCCGCGGCGACATCCAGTACGCGACTTCCCGGGTGAACAGCACTCAACCGGACAGCGAATTCCTTCCACAATCTGTGCATCCCCAGCGACATCAGGTCGTTCATCAAATCGTAGCTGTCGGCAACGGAATCGAATACTCCGCGTACGAGCCCGGCTTTTTGATTTTCAGCGACCTCCCGAAACCCGAAATGTGTACCGGGATCAGTCATCGGCCATTGCGGAATCATAGGCCTGGGGCTTGCGCAGGTGACCCGCCTCCCCAAGCCGCCGGAGATAGCCGGCCCAGTACTCCGACTTGTTTTCCCCAAGCTCGTACAGGGTATCCCAGGAATAGATCCCGGTGTCATGGCCATCGTCGAACCTGAACACGACGGCGTAAGTACCCACCGGCTCTATGGCATCGATGTTCACGTTTTCCTTTCCCACCTGCAGTGTTTCCTGACCCGGCCCGTGGCCCCGAACTTCGGCCGAAGGTGAATACACCCTTAGATACTCACAAGGCAACTCGAAATGCCGGCCATCATCGAATGTCACTTCCAGCATGCGGGACTTCTGGTGGAGCTTGATATCGGTAGGCCTGGCAGTGCTAGTTTGCATAGATTTCCACCATTATTCGTTCAACCACTCGGCCACTTGCCCGGAAAAGTAGCTCAATACGGCGTCCGCTCCCGCCCGCTTGAAGGCGATCAGCGCCTCCAGTACGGTGCTGCGGTAGTCCAGCCATCCATTCTGTGCAGCGGCACACAACATGGCATATTCACCGCTCACCTGATAGACGTACGTGGGCATCGAGAATTCGTCTTTTACTCTGCGTATCAC
The DNA here is from genome assembly GCA_964196385.1 of Arenicellales bacterium. Classification (GTDB taxonomy): domain Bacteria; phylum Pseudomonadota; class Gammaproteobacteria; order Arenicellales; family JAANXG01; genus JAHEKE01. The sequence goes on along the minus strand of CAXMTM010000324.1, from coordinate 1,716 downwards.
ATCCAGGTAAGGCATGCCCGGCTTGATCATGACCATATCCGCACCCTCTTCGATGTCCAGCGCCACTTCCCGCAAGGCCTCGTCGGAATTGGCCGGATCCATCTGGTAGGTGAATTTGTTGCCGGAACCCAGGGTGCCGGACGAACCCACCGCATCCCTGAACGGTCCATAGAAAGCCGAAGCATATTTTGCGGAATAGGCAAGGATCCTTACATTGGGGAGGCCTGCCTCCTCCAATGCGGCCCGTATCGCCCCGATCCGCCCATCCATCATATCGGACGGAGACACCACCTGAGCTCCGGCGGTGGCATGGGACAGGGCCTGCCTTACGAGCACCGACACGGTCTTGTCGTTAGTGACGTAACCATTTTGATCGACCAGCCCATCCTGTCCGTGGCTGGTATAGGGGTCAAGGGCAATATCCGTGATGACACCCAGTTCGGGTATCGCCTCCCGCAAGGCGGATACCGCCCGTTGCACGAGTCCGTCGGAATTGTATGCTTCTTCGGCCCCCTCCGATTTTTTTTCCGCCGTAACCACGGGAAATAATACCACCGCGGGAACGCCGAGGTCGTGGATGTGCCTGGCCCGGGCAATCAGGCGATCGATGGTCAGGCGCTCCACATCCGGCATCGAAGGGACGGGGTGGCTGGCGTTGTCTCCCTCCATGACAAAAAAGGGCTGGATCAGGTCTTCAGGGCCAAGTCTGTTTTCCCGCATCAGATTCCGGGAAAATTCATCACGACGCATGCGGCGCATGCGGATGGCAGGAAATCCTGGGACGGGTTTTCGGGACATCTTCAGTAACTCGTTAAATTGCCGGCGCTATACCGTTGGACAGCGCGGTATTGTAACTTACCCATGCGGATTCTGTGCCCTCCTTCGGAACCGCGCCACCGCTGATTACATCTTTGCGACAATATGGGAAAATAGTTGTTTTAACAGCCAATATGAGCCAGTCCATGATCCCGGATTTTTCAGAATCGGAACTCGATACCGTTCGAACATTATCACAGCAGCGATTTAAAAAAGAAATTGAGCTGCATATTGCCGATGCCGAGCTGCACCTGGACAAAGAGCCGGATGTGCTCACCGAGTGCCCGACGCTGTTTTTTCAGGAACGAGGGTGCAACTTTGCAATATTCAAGACCGGCTTCAGTGAATTCCGATGCCAGTTTTTCTATGAACCCGCGGAGCAGTACGGAACCGGGCACACCCATTATCTCGATCTCACCGAATGTGTCGCAGCCCTGTTGCAGACGCAGTCGGATCATGAACGCGAATCCCAGGGCGTCAAATCCGGCGTCACCGGCGAGGACCTGATGTGAATAAATTGTACCCGGATACCTTGTCATGACCATAAAAAATGCTTTTTACGCGCAATCCGGCGGGGTTACCGCAGTGATCAATGCCAGTGCCTGCGGGGTCATCCAGACCGCGCGCAAGCACCCCGACCGGATCGGCACCGTGTTTGCAGGCCGCAACGGCATCATCGGCGCCTTGCTCGAGGAATTGATAGATACCGGCCGTGAAAGCGAAAACTGCATCGCTGCACTTCGCCACACGCCGTCGGGGGCGTTTGGCTCCTGTCGCTACAAACTCAAGAGCCTGGAGCAGAACCGTCGCGAATACGAGCGCCTGATCGAGGTATTCGCGGCACACGATATCGGCTACTTTTTCTACAACGGCGGGGGCGACTCCGCCGACACCTGCCTG
>CAXMTM010000323.1:0-3403 GCA_964196385.1 Arenicellales bacterium | reverse complement strand
TGTCAGGAACCTTTTCTCCCGACACCTTTTCTCATCCAGGTTATTCAGGCAATCCAGCTTTGCGTAATCCCGAAAGATAGGGTTCCAACCCCTCTTCGTACTTTGTTGGCAGCGTTTCTTTCAGGTAGGTCAGTGTCAGGTCGGGGTTTTCCTTCAGCGCCCCCTCGACTGCCGTTCTGGCTTCATCCATATTGCCGAGGTTGGCGTGGGCCGCCGCAAGCATCGTGGGACCCCAGTAGCCGGTGGGTTTTCCGATCTGCACTGTCTTGTTTGCCCAGTGGAGCGCTTCCTCGTTTTCTCCGGTGAGCACGAAAGTCAGCGCGTGGCAGCAGTGAATGCCCACAGAGCAAGATCCCGGGGGCTGAGTTCGATCGCTTTTCGCGCTGCGTCTTTCGCGGGTTTCAGATCGCCGGCGAGGCTCAGGACAAATCCCAGGGCGTGATTCGCATGGGCAAAGCTGGGGTTGAGTTCCGGGGCCGTTGTTATAGCCGCGATGGATTCGTCGTGTTTTCCCTGCATCATGTATATGCGTCCGGCGGCAAAATAGGGGGCTGCATCCTTGTCGTCACACATAATCGCGCGCCTGGCGTCCTCAAGCCCTTCGGCGAGTTCGCCCTTTGAGTTTTCGGCCCAGCCCAGAATTACAGTCATGTAGCGGCTGTATGACAGATAAGCGTGGGCACGGGCAAAGCCGGTGTCTATCGCGATGGCGCGCTGGAAACAATCAATAGCCGTCTGCAGTGTGTCCTTCTTCCACTCCCACATGTTCATCAGACCACGCTGGTAGATCTCCCAGGCGTTCAGGGTCTCCGGTGGTTTGTTGGCGGCGCGCTTCCGTTCCGCGGCGTTGAGTTCCGGTTCCATCGCGCCGGCGATGGTCTGGGTCATCTCGTCCTGCAAGTCGAAGATATCGATCAGTTCCCGGTCGTATTTCTCCGCCCAGACGTGATGGCCCGTCTCGGCCTCGATCAGTTGTGCGGTTATGCGCACGCGGATGCCCGCCTTGCGTACGCTGCCTTCGAGCACGTAGCGCACGCCCAGATCGTCCGCCACCTGTTTGATGTCCGCGGCTTTACCCTTGTAGGTAAACGTGCTGTTACGAGCGATGACGAGGAATGCCCTGACTTTGGACAACGCGGTAATGATGTCCTCGCTGATGCCGTCGGCGAAATATTCCTGCTCCGCATCACCTGACATATTGGTAAAGGGGAGGACGGCGATCGAGGGTTTGGCCCCCATGGACTGGCCGCTTCGTTTTACTTCGTTGCGGAGTCCGGGTTGCCAGTGGAAAATGTATACCGGCTGGTCGATGTTCTTGAACATTTGCTCTCCGCCTTCCTCGAAGTCGGTGCCAATCTTTCCCCTGATCTGATCGTATACGACCGATGAGATGCACACGCCACCAGGGTGAGCCGCGGCTTCCAGTCGTGCCGCCAGATTTACCCCGTCGCCATAGATCTCATTGCGATCCGCCAGCACCTCGCCGAGATTGACCCCAATCCGGATCTGGGCCTTGCTGTCGTCCTCGACGTTCCGATTTTGCCGGGCGAGTTCGGACTGAACCATAACGGCTGCTTCCACCGCTGAAACAACGCTGGGAAATTCTGCCAGGATGGCATCCCCGGCATAACGCAGCACGCTTCCGTCTCCCTTTTTTATCGTGTCGCTGGCGAAGTCCAGGATCTCCATGACCCTTTGGGGTGTGCCGACTTCATCCTGCCCCGTCAAACGGCTGTAACCGGCAACATCAGCGTACAGTATTGCGGTTAGCTTACGTGTTGTGACGCGTTCTTGCATGATCGGTAGCCTTATCACCTCTTCCCCCGGATTCAATGAAATATAAGGGTTTCCGGCCGGTGGCATTCGGCTGTGGTGATTAATGTAGAAAGTTTAGAAAAATTTAATCAACCTGGCTTTCGCAGATTCCTGGAAAATGCCGGTGCCATTCGGTGGCTTGCTCGTAGGCCCAGCCGATTTGCAAGGCAAGGGCCTCCGCATAGGGTGCGCAGATGATCTGCAGGGAAGTCGGCAGTCCGCCGGCAGTAAAGCCGTTGGGCAGGGCCAGCGCGCAGCGTTCAATGAGATTGACCGGACGCGTCAATCCGGCCGCAGTGCCGGATTGATCGATGTCCTCGATTCGCGGGGCGGATTCCGCGGTTGTGGGGGTGAGCAGGGCGTCGATTCCGTCCAGGGCGCGATCGTATTCCGCCTTGATCTGCTGCTGTTCTCTACGGGCGAGCAGGTAGTCCCGGGCGCTCATGCCCCGGCCGACTCCTATCCGTGGCCGAACATCGTCATCCACCGGCATTGAATGGTCATCGGTCAGGTTGCCAACATAAGAATAGCCCTCGGCACCGATAATGAGGCCGACAAGTGTTCCCATTTCGGCGAAAGTGTGCGGCAGCTTTACGTCGCACAACCGTGCGCCAAGTTTTTCCAGAAGCTTGAGTGATTCCTCGTACGCCTGGGCTACTTCGCCGTTTACCGCATCCAATTCGCGGTCCGGTACCCGGGCCAGTCTGAGCCCGGTTACGCCACGGTACAATTCCGGAATCGGGTCTTCTACTGAATGAATCAGTGTTTTCTGATCCTTTGGATCCGGTCCGGCGATAAGGCGGTAAAGCAGCGCCGCGTCTTCGACGTTCCGGCACATTGGTCCGGGTGTGTCGAGCGTGTGACTGAGTGGCAGTACCCCGTGCACGCTCACCCGGCCGATGGTGGTTGTAAGGCCGGTCAGTCCACACCAGGATGACGGGATACGGACCGAACCACCGGTGTCCGTCCCTATCCCCCAGGGCGCCAGGCCGGCTGCTACGCTGACGCCGGTGCCTGCGCTGGAACCACCCGGTGCCCGGTGTGCTGTCAGGTCCCAGGGATTTTTAGGGGAGCCCAGGTGTTGATTGGTGCCGAAACTGCCCATCGCAAACTCCACCGTGTGGGTCTTGCCGAGCACGATCATCCCGGCCTGGCGCATGCGCCGGACCAGAGTCGCCGTAACCGGGGATTTACGACGTTCCCAGACTTTCGAACCCCCGGTGGTGACTCTGCCTTCAATATCGATGATATCTTTGACCGCCACGGGGATGCCGTGCACAGGCCCGACGGCATGGTCGCTGGCTCTTGCCAGATCGGCCGACTTTGCGGCCTCGCGCGCTTCTTTCCCGTAGACCGCGATAAACGCCCCCAACTCACTATTGTGTTTTTCGATGCGGTCCAGGCAGGACTCGATCAACTCCAGGCTGGTCACCTCGCCTTGTTCCAGTTGAGCCGCCAGTTTGTGAACGGGCCGAAGGTGGATGGGAATGTCTGTTTCGCTCATGGCCTTTTCCGAATCTACACCACCCCTACAGGAGGTCGTTTTTTCCTTGAGCCGTGTATGGCCTGCGCAACGATTGCGATCAAT
>CAXMTM010000322.1:0-7631 GCA_964196385.1 Arenicellales bacterium | reverse complement strand
GACAGGTTCCTAGAGTGATCCATCGACCGTGGACCACGATTCGATCCTGTTTTCGATATTCCTGATCTTCAGCGGTGCGGCACTGGTCGCCACTCTGGCGCTTTACGCGCGGCAGGCACTCATCGTCGGTTACATCGTGCTGGGTGCCGTTGTCGGGCCCTGGGGCCTTAGATTGGTCGACGATCCGGGCCTGATACAGGATATTGCACAGGTCGGAATAATATTTCTATTGTTCTTGCTGGGGCTCAATCTCTACCCCCAGAAACTCATCCAGTTGCTGCGGGAAACGACCCTGGTAACGTTGGTCACATCCGTCGTGTTTGCCGGGTTGGGTTGGGCAGTGGCTGTGATTTTCGGTTATTCCCTGGCAGATGCTCTGATCATCGGTATCGCCACCATGTTTTCCAGCACCATCATCAGTCTTAAACTATTGCCGACCACGGTACTGCACCACCGTCACACCGGTGAGGTTATCATCAGTGTGCTTCTGCTTCAGGACGTTATCGCAATCATCTCCCTTCTGGTCCTGCAGAGTCTGGACAAGGGGGATATCCCGACCTGGGACATGATCGTGCTGGTCCTGTCTCTGCCGCTGCTGATTCTGGTGGTAGCGATTATTGCCAGATTCGTCCTGCTGCCCCTGTTTCGCCGCTTTGACAAAATTCAGGAATACGTATTCCTGCTGGCCATAGGCTGGTGCCTGGGTATTGCACAGTTCGCCGAAACGCTGGGCCTGTCCTATGAAATTGGCGCTTTCATCGCTGGTGTTGCCATAGCAACGAACCCGATTTCCCGATTTATCGCGGACAGTCTGCGACCGATAAGGGATTTTTTTCTGGTGATGTTTTTTTTCGCTCTTGGCGCCGGGCTCAATATGGAGGCCCTGGGCAGCGTCCTGATTCCCGCTTCGTTGCTGGCGTTGCTGGTGCTGCTGGTCAAACCGGTGGTGTTCAGGTTTATGCTCACCAGGGTTTCTGAAACCGAGAGACTGGGATGGGAAACGGGATGGCGTCTGGGTCAGATGAGCGAGTTTTCCCTGTTGATCGCCGTCATGGCCCTACAGGCGGGACTCATCGCCAGTGACGCCGCCTACCTGATACAAGTGGCTACGATAATAACTTTTATCGGTTCGTCATACCTGATCGTATTGCGTTACCCGACACCCATAGGGGTGTCCGACCGGCTGAGACGCGACTGACTAAACGCTAGCGATCAGTTTTTTGGGAAGCGGAAAATCAACGTGGCCGAGAACACGTCTATATTCGGTGTATCTACGTCAATCTGGGCCAGTTCCAGGGTCTCGTCGAAAGCGTAGCGCTCCCACTCTACCCTGATAGTCGCGTTTCGACCCAGATTGATCGCCCCGCCGGCCCCGAACACGATCGTCCCACCGGTCACACTGTCACTTTCGCGACGCTCGAAAAGCGGCGCTTCGGTGGTTACGGTAACGTCCCCGGCCGCGATGCCGATTTTTCCGAATACCGCGCCGATGTCCAGGATGGGGATTTGAGGTAGCACAGAGAAGGAACCACCCTTCACGCTTGCGCTTGCTTTGGCGACGATGGGAGCATCGGTCGATATCGATGGGCTGCCCAGATCAAAATACGCCCCCTCGATCCCGAAATAGTTGTTGATCTGGTAGCCGACGATGCCCTTGAATGCGGTATCGGAATTCTTGTCGCCGCAAACGACAAATAACTGGTTGCAAAAATCATCGAATGCATCCCGATCAACCAGTTCCGTTTGACCTACGGAAAAACCGAGGTACCAGCCCTTTTCAGCGGCCCGAACAGGACTGACCGATGACGCGAGAAGCAGCACGGCGGCGGCCATTACAAAACATGGCAAGATCATTTTTTCAGACCGCATTTTTTCTCCTGCTTGGCCATAAAGCCTAGTTGATGGTGTGTTATCGAAGTGGTTTATACAGTATCGGAAATTATGAGAAAAGTTCAAAGCCAATTCGTGCCCCCCGTCTCAAATATCGATCCATTCAGCGAGTTAGCATCGCACCTTGCGCCGCCGGCACGGAGGCACTCCAACTGGTTTAATTGTTGTGACCAGGCGTAGCCGACAGTTTGTAATACGCTCTGAACAGGCCGACCACGGTCTTGGCGTCGGTGATCTCCCCTTCGGCTGCCATGGTCACGGCTTCATCGAGGGCGATCCAGTGAATTTCGATGATCTCGTCGGTATCCTGCCGGGTCTCTACCTGAGTCAGGTCCTGAGCGAGAAATATATGGAGCCTTTCGTCGCAGAACCCCGGTGACGGCAGGATACTGCCCAGTTCCTGCCATCTTCCAGCCACAATACCCGCTTCTTCCTGCAGTTCTCTTCCGGCAGTGACCAGTGGTGTTTCATCAGTATCATCGATACAGCCCGCGGGGAGTTCCCAGAGCGCCGGTTGATCAACGGCGTATCGGAATTGCCTGAGCAGGCAGACCTGTTTGTCTTCGTCTATCGCCACCGCGACAGCGCCGCCGGGGTGTCGCACAATTTCCAGTTCAACAACATTGCCGTTCGGCAAATGTGCGGTCTCTACACCCAGGTCGATCAAGCGTCCGTGGTAGATGCGCTGGCACTGGTTGCGATATGAGGTCATTTATCCGGACGCGGTCTGATTGGCGACCTCATGGACGGCTGCGTTCAGCTTGCTCTCATCGGCGAGATAATAGTGCTTGATCGCATTGCCGTTTTCATCGAGTTCATAGATCAAAGGTATGCCGGTCGGTATGTTCAACTCCATGATGTCATCGCTCGAGATATTATCCAGGTACTTGACCAGTGCCCGCAGACTGTTTCCGTGCGCCGAGATAATGATCCGTTTCCGCGCTTTTACCTGTGGCACAATTTTCTCGTTCCAGTAGGGGATGACCCGATCCAGCGTGTCGGACAGCGATTCCGTGCCCGGCGGCTCGATTCCGGCATAACGTGCATCGTGCCGTGGGTGCCGCGGATCGTCCTCCGCCAATGCCGGTGGCCGCACCGCATAACCTCTTCTCCACTGGTGGACCTTTTCCGCGCCGTGTTTTTCCACGGTTTCAATTTTATTCAGACCCTGCAGTTCACCGTAGTGCCTTTCGTTCAAGCGCCAGTCGGTGTCGACCGGAAGATACATCTGCTCCAGTTCCTCCATTACCAGCCACAGGGTCCGCACTGCCCGTTTCAGGCACGAAGTAAAAGCGAGATCAAACTCAAACCCTGCTTCCTTCAGGGTTGAACCGGCGTTGCGGGCTTCGTCAATGCCGCGCTGCGACAGGTCCACATCAGTCCAGCCGGTAAACCGGTTGTCCCTGTTCCATACACTCTGACCATGCCGCAAAAGGACGATCTTGTTCATTGCCTGCTCCCTTAAGTTTCAGCGTAAGTTCTCAATAATCCCTTACGGGACACCACTGTACCTGTGTGCACGGTCTTTTTAAGAATTTACTATTCAGCCCGGAAATATAATAGTCCTGTGTGTATGTCACGCAGGCTCCCCGGGCTGTCACTGTCCGCCTTCGAGCCTTGACTTCAGCCTGCGCAGCGCCTGGGCGCGGTGGCTCAGTTGATTCTTGACCGCTGCATCCATTTCTGCGGCGCTGCAATGGTGTGATTTTACGTAAAACACGGGGTCATACCCGAATCCGTTGTCTCCGCTGGGCCGGTTCTGAATCAGCCCCTCCCACGTACCCTCACAAATTATTGGCCGGGGGTCGCCGGCATCGCGAAAAAATGCAAGAACGCAGTGAAACCTGGCGGTTCTGTCGTCCCCGCTTGCGCCCTCCAGTTGGTGCAGCAGTTTATCGACATTTTCGGTGTCGGTGGCTTCCGGACCCGCATAGCGGGCGGAATGCACGCCGGGAGATCCGCCGAGATAATCCACTTCCAGCCCGGAATCATCCGCCAGCGCTGGCAGACCGGTGTGTAGCGATGCATTACGCGCCTTGGTGATGGCGTTCTCGACAAAGGTTTTTCCGCTTTCCTCGACATCAGGCACGTCCATGGTCGACTGCGGGATTGGGTCCCAGCCGGCGGGCAGTATATCGACTATTTCCTTGAGCTTGCCCGGATTGGATGAAGCGACCACGATCCGGCAGTTGTTCACGGTCCACACGCGGTAGCCAGTGCAGTTCTCTGCTGGTCGAGCAGTTGGCCAATGCCCTGCTCCCCAAGGTTCACCATGAGCATTAGCTGGCTGTGAGAAAACGGTGCCCCCTCGGCCGTTCCCTGTAGCTCGATAAAGTGCAGGGAATCATTCATCACGATGTTCATATCGGTGTTTGCCTGGCTGTCCTCGACATAGTCGAGATCCAGGATCGCCTCACCCTTATATACCCCCACGGAAACCGAGGCCACCTGGCCGACGAGCGGATTGGCCTCTATGCCTTTTTTCTCCCGCAACCAGTCAACTGCATCCACAAGGGCTACATAACCCCCGGTGATCGACGCCGTCCTGGTACCGCCGTCGGCCTGAATGACGTCACAGTCGATAGTGATCGTATGATCCTTTATTCCCTTGAGGTCGACTATAGCGCGCAGGGAACGCCCGATCAGGCGCTGGATTTCCTGGGTCCGCCCCGACTGTTTCCCGCGCGCGGCTTCACGGGCGCTGCGGGTGTTTGTCGCTCTGGGCAGCATACTGTATTCTGCGGTTACCCAGCCTTTTGCCTTGCCGCGAAGAAATGCCGGGACTTTTTCCTCGACGGAAGCGGTACACAGTACTTTTGTATGCCCGAACTCGATCAATACGGAGCCTTCTGCGTGTCTGGTGTAACGGCGGGTGATCCGGATCGGCCGGAGCTGGTCGGCTTTTCTGCCGCTGGGTCGCATCATAATGTTAATTATCTTTGTTTTTCAGGTGATTCAGATCGTAAACCGAATCCAGTTCATTGACGAATGACTCGATTTCCTCAATCATGGAACCGATACTTTCAACGCGGTCTTGATCTTTACCGGCGGGGGCAGGAGGCTCCTGTTTGCGCTTGCCGGTCGACGGCCACAGGCTTTCCTGGTCAAGTTCAGGGGCGCTCAGGTTGAGCAGGGGTTTGTGCAGTGTAGGCTTGTCTTCCCAACGAAACAACAACGCTGTCAGATTGTCGCAATTATCTCTGAAGTAGCGCTGGGCGTGGTCAAGCATTTCGTCCACGCAGCCTTCGAGGGATTCGTTCTGTGCGTATTTCACCAGTCGTGTTTCCTTGAACGCACGCCACACTCCATCGGTACACAATAGTATCGTGTCTCCTGTGCCCAGGTGGGTCTCGGGTCCCAGAGATACCACCGGCCTTTTCGTGCCCCCGATACATCTGAACAATTGACTGTGGCCGAAGCGCTGAAATTGTTCATCGACAACCCCTTCCTGGTGCAGATGGTCCGTTGTAGAGTGGTCAATGGTGCGTGTTAGCAACTCGCCGTCACCTAACAGATACAATCTGCTGTCACCTACATGGCCCCAGTAGGCGTAACCGTTCTGCACCAGGCAGGCGACGCAGGTCGTGCGCGGCATATCCTCGTCGAGGCCCTCCTTGCGTGAAAACCGGTTGATCATGGAGTGGGCATAAGTCATTGATAAAACGATAAATGCTGCGGGGTCGTCGATTTGTGCCTGGCCCTGCTTAACGAAGGAATCGATCATGCAGTCGACTGCGATCTGAGCTGCCATGTCGCCTCTGGCGTGCCCGCCCAATCCATCGGCAACGACCATGAATGCGCCGAGTTGATTTTTGCTGTAGGCAACCCTGTCCTGATTGTTGGTGCGGGTTCCTTTGCGTGAATCGTGGACGATGGAATAGTGCATCAACCGCCGAACCAGCCGCGCAGGACCGAAGTCTCCTTATCTTTGTCCGCCTCGCTATGCAATGCCTCCAGGAAGATGTCCACGCTGCGCGGTCTTCGCTCATAGTCCAGTTCTCCGGCCCAGTCTATTGCCTGCAGGAGGCTTTTGCTGTACTTGCGGGAGTAGGACCTGGCCAGTTTGGGTTGCTTGTCTTTTTTCAGTCTTTCAAGAGAGGGTATGGGGGCCTTGCCGGTTATGCAGAATCGCATGGTCATACCCAGGGAATAGAGGTCGGACCAGGGTCCCATCACACCGGATTCATACTGCTCCGGCGAAGCAAAGCCGTGGGTCAGGGTTTGTACACCCTTGTAGCGGGTGCCGGGTTGGATTTGCTGTACTGCGCCGAAATCCAGCAACAACGGCGTGCCGGAGGTGCGAAGAAGGATATTTGCGGGTTTGATATCGAGATGTAGAAAATTGTAAACGTGCAACTCCCTCAATCCACCCAGTACGGGAGGAAACACGGACAATATGAACTTTTCGCTGAGCTTTCCCTTGGATCGTTTGATGTACCATCGCAAGTCCCGGCCCTGCTCGAAATCCATCACCATGAATACCGTGTCGTTGGCTCGAAAGAAGTTGGAAACGTTCACAATGTTCGGGTGTTTCAACTTGGACAGGGCCATGCCTTCGTTGAAGAACCTCTTCAGTCCGATCTGAAACGTCGTGTTTTTTTCCTCGGAAATCGGCAGTACGCGGCCTCCCGGCAGCCGTTTTGAAATTTCGTGCGGGAAATACTCCTTGATCACGACCTTCACCCTGGTCCTGATGTGAAAGGCCAGGTATACGAAACTGAAACCCCCGCCGCCTATCAGTTTCTCGATCCGGTAACCGTCGAGAAGGTAGCCGCGCCGCAGGGCCTGTTCTTTATCCGCCATGATTGTTTGTCTGGATGTGGTTCACCACAGGTATAATCGTCAACTCCAACTTACAGTTTAACCAAAAAATGGCTTTTACCAATGCCCTATAGCATGACCGCCTTTTCCAGGTCCACTGGACAGACCCCCTGGGGGGAAATCACTTGTGAGCTTCGATCGGTTAATCACCGTTATCTGGAGATCAACCCCCGCCTTGCCGAAGAGGTAAGGAGCCTGGAACCCCGGGTTCGGGAAGCCATCGCCAAACATCTCAAAAGAGGCCGGGTGGATTGTACCATTCGTTTGCAGCAACAGGAGTTATGGAGCGATGATATCGATGTTGATATGGCCCTCATCGACAAGCTTGTTGCCGTATCGCAGCAGGTTCGCGACCGCGCATCGGATATCAAACCTCTACGCGCAGCCGATGTGCTGCGCTGGCCCGGGGTGGTCCGTGTCGCTCAACTGGATGAAGACCAGATCGGTTCAGTGGCGGTGGAATGTCTCGAACGGGCCACGCGGCAACTGGTAGATATACGCAAGCGAGAGGGTGAAAGACTGCTGGAGGCATTGCTCGAGAAGCTGCTCGCAGCGAAAAATGTAGTAAACGAATTGAAACAATCAATCCCGCAGTGGCAGCAATTGTTTCGTCAACGGGTTGAGAAAAGACTGGCTGAAGCGCAGGTGAATCTGGATCAGGACCGGTTGGAGCAGGAAATGCTGATCTACATCCAGAAATCCGACGTAACCGAGGAGATGGACAGGCTGGAGGTGCACCTCAACGAGGTGTCCAACGTATTCGAACTTGCTCAGCCCATTGGCAGACGACTGGATTTTCTGATGCAGGAATTGACCCGGGAGGCCAACACCCTGGGTTCAAAATCGAATGATACCCGGCTTACCCAGGCTTCGGTGGACCTGAAAGTCCTGATTGAGCAGATGCGCGAGCAGGTGCAGAA
>CAXMTM010000321.1:0-1540 GCA_964196385.1 Arenicellales bacterium | reverse complement strand
CCATCCCGGTAGATGGCTACACCCGCATCCACGTTTTCCCCCGTCGGGTTCGCCTTGATTTCGCTGAATACACCACAGTTGACACCCTGGTCCGTGCAGCGCTGGACCGCTTCAGCAACCATGGGCAGGCTCGCCAGACCGGGGTCGGTCACCAGCAGAGGGTTCCGCATGCCGAGCTCTTTACAGGCATCGGCAAGTTCGGAGATCCGACCGGGCCCGGTGCGCACGGCCGTAGGGTAATTCCAGTTAACGTTCATTCGTATAAATCCTAGATAATTTCAAAATAACGGTCCATTTCCCAGTCCGTAATGTGCTTACGGAACTCGCGTTCCTCCCACTCACGTGTGGCTGCATAGTGATCGACGAACGCGTCCCCGAACAACTCGCGCGCAGCGCCTGAGTTCTTCAACCGCGTCGCGGCGTCAAACAGTGTCGCCGGCAATTGCCGGGCCTCATCAACACGCACATCGTAAGCGTTCCCCTGCACAGGATCATCTGGCTCGATCCGGTTTTCCATGCCCCACAGACCCGATGCCAGGGCGGCGCTGATGGCAATATACGGATTGATATCCGCCGCGGAGATTCGATATTCCACGCGCTGCGCCTTCGGCTTGCCGGGAATGGCACGCAAGGCGCAGGTCCGGTTCTCGATGCCCCAACCAGCGGCGGTGGGCGCCCAGAACCCGGGGATCAACCGGGTAAAGCTGTTTACCGTCGGGGCAATCATACACAACAGCTCGGGCATGAGGGCCTGCTGGCCGCCGATGAAATGCCGCATGGCATCGCTGATATTGTGGGGCTTGTCCGGATCGTGAAAGACGCCATTGCCCTGCTCGTCCGTCAGGGACAAATGGATGTGGCCACTTTGTCCCGGCCAGTCGGGGCTCCACTTGGCCATGAACGTCGCCATCCAGCCCTGTCGCTGGGCCAGGACTTTGGTATAGGTTTTGAATAAAAACGCCCGGTCGGCGGCCGACAATGCGTCTGCTTTGGCCAGCGCCGCCTCCAGTACGCCGGGGCCGGTCTCGGTGTGCAGCGCTTCCACCGGAAAGTTCATGGCGCCACACATCTCCAGCAGGTCCTGGTAGAACTCCGCAAACACGGAACTCCTCAACATCGAATAGCCGAAATTTCCGGGGGAAATGCTCTGTAAATTCCTGTATCCCTTGTCACGAATTGTGTCGGGGGTCTCATCGAACAGGAAGAACTCGAACTCACAGGCAGCCGTGGCCCCATACCCCATGCCCCCGGCCTTGTCGATGACACGACGCAACAGGCCGCGTGGGCACACCTGCTCCGCGGCGCCGCTAAATTCCGCGAGGAACAACAACATATTGTCCTCGTGTACGACTTCACGGCAGCTGTCGGGGATGATGCGAACTTCAGCATCGCCGTAGCCCGTGTGCCACCCGGTAATCTGGACGTTGTCGTACAACTGGTCGCGGGAGTCCCAGCCAAGCACCACATCGCAAAACCCGAAACCTCCGTCCAGCGCGGAAAAGAACTTGTCGCGCGCCATGTACTTTCCGCGCATGATTCC
>CAXMTM010000320.1:0-4505 GCA_964196385.1 Arenicellales bacterium | reverse complement strand
GTTGCCTGAGATCGTCGACGGCGTGCCGCAGGGCACGATCAGATCGACATTCGGCCGATCTACCAAGTATTGGATCGACAGGAAGTCATTGACAATCAAAAAGAGGCTTTTCCTGAAGTAAGCACCACCTTTTCAACAGCTTTACTGGGGTCTGCGTATACCTATCCGCACGTTCGGGCGAAAGCATTCCTGCTTTGGCGTGCGCTGAAATAATGCCGGCACCACTGCCCAGTGAGTATTTACCCGGATTTATGCAAAACAAGTGGCGGAATCAGTAAAAAATGCCATCTCTAATTCATATCGCTCGTTTATTCTGGACTTTCAGGAGGGAGAAGATTGCCAAAATCGTTAAAAATTGCCGATTGGAACGCGCGAATGTATCTAAGAGCGATTGCCTTACTGATCCTGGTTAGCGGGGGACTGGCGCCAGTTTCGGGCTGGGCGGTGAAATTAGCGAATACGCCCAACCCACATGTGTCCGATGCCCGGCTATATTCGAACGGTTATCAATCGTTGGACATTGCTTTCAGGGGTCCTTACCGGCCACTCGCCGACAATGGGGCGACCTGTACTCTGGAGTGTGTTTCGTTTTCAACAAATACGGGGCCTGACAATGGTGATCCCCCCGGATCCCGTGTTTCTTCATACGACCAGGATTTAAGTTTGGATCTTGGTCAAAGCGGGCCACTATCTTTCCGCTTCTCCGGACGCCGGCTAAAAATGCAGGTAGAGTTCTAGCCCGCAATTCCCCCAAGCCGCCAACAGCACGGTTAACTCCTTTGCCAGTTGTGGTATTTCTCTAACCACTTGAGCACCGACTGGGGTGCGTGTGCCCGCTTCCATTCCCCGGCAGCGAATTTGTTGGCTTCGGACAGGGTGGGATAGGTGTGGATCGTAGCGAGGATCTTGTTCAGCCCCAGGCCGTGTTTCATGGCGGTAACGAATTCCGGGAGCATGTCACCGGCATGTTCGCCGACTATGGTCGCGCCAAGTATCTTGTCTTTTCCAGGGACTGTCAGGACCTTGACCAATCCTTCGGTGGATTGGTCGGCCACGGCCCGGTCCAGCATGTTCAGGTTATAGGTTGTGACCTCGTAAGGGACGTCGTTCTCCGTGGCATCGAGTTCGTTGAGACCGACCCGCGCAATTTCGGGTTCCGTGAAGGTGGCCCAGGGGATCACCGAATAGTCGGCCTTGAACATCTTGATGGCCCCGAATAACGCGTTGACGCTGGCAAACCAGGCCTGGTGCGAGGCAACGTGAGTGAACTGGTAGGGGCCGCAGGCATCGCCGCACACGTAAATATTGGGAAACCGGGTGCGCAGGTATTCATCCACTTCGATGGTGCCGGAACGCGTCAGCGGGATGCCCAGTTCCTGCAGACCATAACCCGAGGTATTTGCTTTCCTGCCCAGGGCGACCAGCAGGTGATCGAACTCAATTTCGACCTGCTCACCTTTGTGGTCGCAGACAAGGACGTGATGGTCCTGCCCGCGCCTGAAGGTGGTGGCCCGATGCTCCACACGCACATCGACGCCTTCCTCGATGAAGCGATCCTGGATCAGCTTCGAGATCTCGGTGTCCTCCCGGGTCAGGAGTCGGGGCAACATCTCGACCTGGGTGACCTTGCTGCCGAGCCTCGCAAAACTTTGTGCCAGTTCACACCCGATGGGCCCGCCGCCCAACACAATCAGCCGCCGTGGCAACTCCCGGATCGACCAGACGTTATCCGAGGTCCAGAAATCTATTTCCTCTATACCGGGGATGGGCGGGACCAGGGGCCCGGCACCGGCAGCGATGACTATGTTCCTGGTGCTGATGGTTTTGCCGTTCACTTCGACGTGCCAGGGCGAAACGATCCTGCCTTCACCCTTGATGACATCCACCCCCAGACGGGTATACCGCTCAACCGAATCATGGGGCTCGATTTGCCTGATCACATTTTGGATACGTTCCATCACATCGGCAAAGTCGAAATCCACCTGGGCGGACTTCATGCCGAATTCCCGGGCGCGCTTGATATGGCTGAGGTATTTGGCGGATCGGATCAGCGCCTTGGAGGGGACACAGCCGGTATGGAGGCAATCCCCACCCATCTTGTCCTTCTCGATCAGCGTAACCCTGGCTTTGACGGCGGCCGCGATATTAGAGGCAACAAGACCTGCCGAACCGGCGCCAATAACGACGATATTACGATCGAAGGACGCTGGTTTTGGATACTCCCGGTAGACTTTTCCGGCTTTCATTATGCTTATCAGTTTTTTGGCCAGCAGTGGAAATATACCCAAAAGTGACAGGGAAACGAGCAATGCCGGCGACAGGATGCCGCTCAGGGAATCGATTCGGGCCAGTTGGCTGCCCGCGTTCACGTAGATCACCGTAGCCGGCAACATGCCGATCTGGCTCACCACATAGTACACCCACACAGGAATACGGGTCAGGCCCGTCAACAGGTTGATCAGCCAGAATGGAAACAGCGGCACCATCCTCAAGGTGAACAGGTAAAACGCACCGTCTTGCTCGATGCCCTTATTGACCGCTTTGAGCCGGTTGCCGAAACGGTCCTGTACCCAGTCGCGTAGCAGGAACCGGGCCACCAGTAATGCCAGCGTGGCGCCTATGGTGGATGCAAACGAAATGATGATGGTGCCGGCAACCACCCCAAAAATTGCGCCGCCGACCAGGGTCACCCAAACGGCGCCGGGCAGCGACAACGCCGCCATCAGTACGTAAATCAGAAAATAGATCGAAATCGTTCGCCACGGATTGTCGTGGTAGTAGTTGTAGAGATGTTGTTGCTGTTGCTTGAGAAAATCCGGGTCCAGGAAGCGGTCCAGGTCGAACGCAAAAAACACCGCAACCACAGCGGCGATGGCAAGCAGCAGAAAGATCCTTGAGTTTTTCACCAGTGGCTAAGCCAACACCTTGGTGACGATCTCTTCGACGTCGCTGGAAAGTTTGGGTTGCCCCAGGATGCCCTCCAGTTCGGTCCTGATCAATTGCTGGCGCGTCTCGTCGTACCGCCGCCAGGTGTTGAACACAGTGGCCAGGCGCGCCGCAACCTGCGGATTCGTGTGGTCCAGCCTGGTGACATAGCCGGCTATAAATTTGTACCCCCTGCCCTTCCGTTGGTGAAATTGCACGTTGTTGCCATGGGCAAAGGAGCCTATGAGGGCCCGAATTTTGTTTGGATTGTTCGGGTTGAAAGACTCGTGCCCGGTCAGTTCAATGACGTGATCGAGGGTGCCCGGCAGCCGGGAGATGGCCTGCAATCCCAGCCATTTGTCCACCACCAGGGCGTCGTCTTTCCATTTTGCGTAAAATTTATCGAGAACCAGCGATCGCTCACTCCCCGGTGAATCGTTGAGCGCCGACATTGACGCCATCATGTCCGTCATATTATGAGCGCTCTCGAACTGTTTGACTGCCAGTGTTCTGGCTTCCCCCGAGTCGGTGGCCGAAAGATAATCCAGGCACGTGTTCCTGAGGCTGCGGCGGCCCATGGAGTCCGGGTTGATCTCGTAGGGTTCGCCATCGTATCTGTGATACACGTCAGTCAACTGGCTCCACAGTGTCTGGCCGATAACGGTTTTGAGGTGAGCGCTGGCCCGGTAGACCGCGTCAGGATCTATGACGTCTAGGAACTCGCTGATATAGACTTCCGATGGCAGCTTGAGCAATTGTGACAGCAGTGCGAGGTCGCTTTGTTCAGACTCGAGCAGGGAACGGACGGCACTCAGGTAGCGCTCATCGATGCGCAGTTCCTGTTTGCATTGAACGGCCTTCACCAGTTCCAGAACGATTTTCGTTGACAGTCTCTGCGTGGCCTCCCAGCGTGCGAAGGGATCGTTATCCCTGACCATCAGAAAGTAGAGTTCATCTTCGGTGTAATCGATTTTGACCTTTACCGGTGCTGAGAAACCGCGCAGGGCGGACAGGACCGGGCGGGTGCGGATATTCTCGAAGACGAACTGCTCACTGTCTTTGCTTACCTTCAGCACGGATTGCCGTGCGCCTGCCGGGCCCATATCCATGCAGTCGCCGTTTTCGTCGAGCAGGGCCACGGCCAACGGGATGTGAAAAGCCTGTTTACTTTTTTGTCCCGGCGTGGCGGGGCAGGACTGGTCTACCTGCAGGGTGTAGGTACCGGCGTTCTCTTCGTAGGATGGCGTCAACTCGAGGACCGGCGTTCCTGCCTGGTCATACCACCTTTTGAACTGCGACAGGTCGATGCCGTTTTGCTTTTCCATGACGGATACGAAGTCGTCCGTGGTTACGGCCTGTCCGTCGAAGGTGTCGAAGTAGTCGTCGGTGCCGCGGCGAAATCCTTCGGCCCCGACCAGGTGGTGCAGCATGCGCACGATTTCGGCACCCTTGTTGTAGACCGTCACCGTATAGAAATTATTAATTTCCTGGTACGACTGCGGTCTGACGGGGTGGGACATCGGCCCCGAGTCCTCGAGGAATTGATGCACGCGCATCACGTTGACGTCCTTGATCCGTTG
>CAXMTM010000319.1:0-4337 GCA_964196385.1 Arenicellales bacterium | reverse complement strand
GCTTTCCTGCACGTCCGCCGGCATGCCCAGCAACATCGGTGTTGCTATGAACCCCGGGGCGATGGTGACGACACGTATGCCCTTGCCGGACAGATCCCGTGCAGCCTGAATGGTTAGCGCAACGATACCGCCCTTCGATGCACTGTAGGCAGCCTGACCGACCTGGCCTTCGTAAGCCGCGACCGACGCGGTATTGATAATTATTCCACGCTCCCCTATTTCATCGAGCGCATCTTCAGCGTAGAGATCGGCGGCGACCAAACGCATCATATTGAAAGTCCCCACCAGGTTGATATCGATGACGCGCCTGAAATCCTCCAGCGGCATCGGGCCATCGCGGCCGACAATGCGTTTGGCTGGGGCCACGCCCGCACAATTGATCAGTACGCGGGCGGCGCCGTGGGCCTGCTTTGCCCTTGCAACAGCGGCCCCGGCACTTTCCGCACTGGTCACGTCGCACTCTACAGCGAGCGCCCCCGTCTCCTCCGCTACGAGCCGTAACTGCTCCACCTGTACATCCATCACCGCCACGTTTGCGCCTGCCTCAACCAACGCACGAGCGGCCTCTGCCCCCATGCCCGATGCGCCACCCGTAACGATGGCGCCATGTCCGGATAAATTCATTGCTGTGTCCTCTAGTGTAGTGTCCTAGTTTGAACTCATGATAACTCTTCTCCTTAGATCCGTGAATATTTGCAGTGGCGTTGGGTCGTTTCTGGTCGCTTGAAAAATTCTTACGCGGGGGGTGAACAGGATATAATCTTCACCCTCTGCAAACCAATACGAGGCGGTCTATGGAACGCGAATCCATGGAATATGATGTCGTTATCGTTGGCGCAGGCCCTTCCGGTCTGGCCGCGGCAATACGGCTGAAACAGCTTGCGCAGGAAAACAACCAAGAAATCAGCGTATGCGTGATCGAAAAAGGGTCCGAAGTCGGTGCCCACATTCTGTCCGGAGCGGTGCTGGAACCGCGTGCCCTGAACGAGTTGATTCCGGACTGGAAAGACAAGGGCGCACCGCTGAATACCCCGGTCACCAGCGAGCGGTTGATGTTTCTGAGCGAGAGCGGTTCCCGCAGCGTACCGATGTTTCTGCTGCCCCAGGCCATGCACAATAGCGGCAACTACATCATCAGCCTGGGCAATTTGTGTCGCTGGCTGGCGGAGCAGGCCGAAGCCCTGGAGGTCGACATCTTCCCGGGATTCACTGCCGCGGAAGCCCTGTTCGATGATAACGGATCGGTCAGGGGCATCGCCACCGGCGACATGGGGGTGGACAAAGAGGGCAATCAAACCGGCGCTTACGAACCCGGTATGGAACTACTCGCCAAGTACACATTTCTGGCGGAAGGCTGCCGCGGCTCGCTGGGAAAACAGATCATCGAACGATTTGGTTTGCGTGAAGGAGTGCAAGCACAGACTTATGGTATAGGCATCAAGGAACTGTGGGAAATCGACCCTTCCCGCCACCAGCAAGGGCTGGTGGTACATACTGCTGGATGGCCCCTGGATAAAAACACTTATGGAGGGTCTTTTCTGTATCACCTGGAGGACAACCAGGTCGCGGTGGGATTCGTGGTGGGACTCGACTATAGCAATCCCTGGCTCAGCCCGTTCAGCGAGTTCCAGCGCTTCAAGACCCACCCCGGGATCAGACCGACTTTCGAGGGCGGGCGACGTATCGCTTACGGGGCCCGGGCATTGAATGAGGGCGGGTTGCAAAGTCTGCCCAAACTGGCATTTCCGGGCGGGGTTCTGGTCGGCTGCGAGGCCGGCACCCTCAACATGCCCAAGATCAAGGGCACCCACACTGCGATGAAGTCCGGTATGCTGGCGGCTGAATCCGTGTTCGATGCCCTGCAAGGCGGCTCCCCGGGCGGTGACGAACTCACAACTTATGTGGATGCTTTCAACGACAGTTGGGTGTACCAGGAACTCAAGCGGGCGAGAAACGTCCGCCCCTCGTTCAGGTGGGGCCTGTGGGGTGGAACTTTATACACCGGCCTGGACCAGACGGTGCTGCGTGGACACGCCCCCTGGACCCTGAAACACACTCACCTCGACCATGAAACCCTGAAACCGGCTGCCGAATGCAAGCAGATCGATTACCCGACTCCGGACGGAAAAATCACTTTTGACCGGCTGTCTTCGGTATACTTGTCCGGGACCAGCCACGATGAAAACCAGCCCTGTCATCTGAGACTGAACGACAGCAGCGTACCGATTCAATTCAACCTGAAGAAATACGAGGCCCCGGAACAGAGATACTGTCCGGCCGGCGTCTACGAAATAGTCGAAGACGAGAATTCGAACCCCACACTGCAGATCAATGCACAGAATTGTGTACACTGCAAAACCTGCGACATAAAGGACCCGACCCAAAACATCACCTGGGTGACGCCGCAGGGCGGAGGCGGACCGAATTATCCGAACATGTAAGCGAACATTGATAGCAGATTAATTTTCATGGCCAGCCCAAAATATCCCGGCTTCGACACCCTGGCCCTGCACGCAGGCCAACACCCGGATGAAACCCACGGGGCGCGGGCGGTACCGATCTATCAGACCACCTCTTATGTATTCAGGAGTACGGAACAGGCCGCCTCCATATTCAATGGCGAGCGCCCGGGCCACGTCTACTCCCGGATCACCAACCCCACCAACGCAGTACTGGAGGAGCGCATTTGTGCTCTTGAAGGCGGCGTGGGAGCGATTGCCACCGCCAGTGGTCAGGCCGCCATGCATCTGGCCATCGCGACCTTGCTGGGTGCGGGGTCACACATCGTGTCGTCGCGTTCACTGTATGGCGGTTCGCACAATCTGCTGAGTTACACCCTGCCCCGGTTTGGCATCGAAACCACGTTCGTGGACCCGCGGGACCCGGATGCATTTGCCGCGGCCATCCAGCCCAACACAAGACTGCTGTTTGGCGAAATCCTGGGCAATCCGGGGCTCGAAGTCCTTAACGTTCCGGTCGTTTCGGAGGTCGCACACAATGCCGGTCTGCCACTGCTCATCGATTCGACCTTCGCCACGCCCTGGTTGTTCAAGCCCTTCGATAACGGCGCGGATCTGATATTTCACTCGGCTACCAAATTCATCGGCGGCCACGGCATCGCTATCGGCGGCCTGCTGGTGGATGGCGGCAGGTTCGACTGGGACCGATCCGGAAAATTCCCAACCCTGTCCGAGCCCTACGCCGGTTTTCACAACCTGACTTTCACTGAGGAATACGGACCTTCGGCGTTCATCATGCGTGCCCGCAAGGAGGGCGCACGGGATTTTGGCGCCTGCATGAGCCCGACCACCGCGTTCCACATCCTGCAGGGCATGGAAACGCTGCCGCTGCGCGTGCAAAAGCACATCGACAACACGCGCAAGATGGTGCGCTACCTTAACGAACACGGGGCAGTGGAGGAAGTGACATACCCGGAACTAGCGCAGCACCCGGATCACGAACTGGCAAAACAGTTGCTGCCCAAAGGATGTGGCGCGGTGTTCAGCTTCGTGATCAAGGGCGGCAGAGCAGCCGGCCGGCGGTTCATAGAGGGACTCAACCTGTTTTCGCATCTTGCCAATGTGGGTGATGCGAAGTCACTGGTCATCCACCCGGCCAGCACCACTCATCACCGCATGGATGCTGCGGCGCTCGCCGCCGCCGGCATCAAAGAGGGCACCATCCGCCTGTCGGTGGGACTCGAGGACCCCGACGATCTGGTCGCCGACCTCAGCCGCGCGCTGCGCGCCTCCCAAAAGGGCGGTTCGGAATAATTATCATCCCGCGCATGATTTATAAATTTTTCGGATTCGATGCGATGGGGTCAGGCAATGAAAATCAAGGTCAATAGCCACGACACTTACATCTACACAGGGGCCCGGGACTTCGTAGCCGGGCAACCGTCCATAGTGTTCGTACACGGCAACGACCTGGATCATACCGTTTGGCTGTTGCAGAGCCGCTACTTTGCCCACCATAAAAAAAACGTGCTTGCTGTCGATATGCCGGGCCATGGCCGATCTGCGGGTGAACCACTTGAAAGCATAACGGACATGGCGGACTGGATCGCAGATGTTGTTGATGTCATGGAAATCGATCAGTGCGCAATCGTCGGCCACAGCATGGGATCTCTGGTGTCACTGGAGTCGGCCGCGCGCCACCCGCAACGATTTTCCCGGCTGGTCCTCATCGCAATCGCGGCGCCCATGGCGGTCAGTGATCCCCTGCTCGACGCCGCAAGGGCGAACTCGCACGATGCGTTTGACATGATCAATCTGTGGGGGCACAGCCAGCACGGCCAGATGGGGGGTAACCAGGCACCGGGCATGTGGATGAGC
>CAXMTM010000318.1:0-3540 GCA_964196385.1 Arenicellales bacterium | reverse complement strand
CCGTTTCGCCCAGTATGGCCTGCATGTCCGGCGTCTTGCTGATCACCCCGCCCCAGGTCCTGAGGGCCTTGATCCCACCCAACCCCGGCAGACAATCCAACACCCGGCCCGCGGCATACGAGAGGTAGTCCGGTGTGGACTTCATATCGTCGCCATCGGGTCGATCCTGCGCGACTACGGCGACGATGTTGCCGCGTTTGACCTGGCTGATGGCAAGCTCGTGCTTAAAGGAAATGACCACGGGCGCCAGCGTATCTTGCCATGCCTCGGTCACCAGCCCCTGTTTGGGCATCCCCGTGATGGGCAAATCAATGCCTACCCCCTGCAACAGTTGTGGTGCCGCCCAGTCGGTGCATACCAGCACCTTGGCCGCGGAAATATCTTGCCGTTGCCGGGTGACGGCAAGAAAATGATCGCCTTGTCGGATCAGCTTCTCGACCCGGCGGCCCATTATAATTTCTACACCTCGCCTCCGTGCCGCCTGAAACAGTGCGTCCAGCCACAGGAACGGCGATGCACTGCCGTCCTTGTCGCAAAAGGCACCACCGACCAGGTCCCGACCGCTCAGCGCAGGCACGAGCCGTGTGCACTCTTCGGGTGTCAACAATACACTCGGCACATCCAGCTTTCGCTGCACGGCATGGTTCGACACGAGTTGAGCGTACACGTCGGTGTCGTGGGCGAGCAGCAGATAACCCTGCTGCTTGAGGTCGATCCCGTCCGGGTAGTCCAGCCTTCGACCCGCTTCTTCGAAGAATGCAATGCTTTCCCGGCACAGCCTGATGTTGAGTTCCAGGCCCCATTGCATGCGTATACCTGATGCGTTGCGGCCGATCCCGCCACAGGCAAAATCTCCTTCGTCCGCGACGGTGATCTTAATGTTCGGGTGGTTCGACGCAATCCACCAGGCGCACGACATTCCGTAGGGCCCGGCACCGACAATCAGCACATCAGTGGTCCGCGTCATGGCGCGCGATGATTTTTAAGAGATGTCAGTGAAACCGGGCGGGCCAGCGGGCGAGGCGTCATGGGCTGCAGGTCCGCGTGTAGTCTGCCGGCACCGGCATAGGCCGCAACGTTCTGCATACACATGCGTCCGCCGCACCAACCCATGCCCGACCGGGTATTGCGCTTGATCCCGTTCATGGTGGTGTGCCCCTGGGCAACGGCTTGCCGGATCCGGCGCAGTGGAACGCACTCACAACGGCACACAACGGTATCGTCATCAGCCCATCCCCACACACCGGACGGCAGCTGCAGAGATTGTTGCACGGCCTGCTGGAAGGTCTCGTGGCGCCTGCGCAGCCCGAATTCCTCCTCTAACTCCTGTTCCAGTTGGCCGGTTTTTGCTGCGTCGTGGAAGCAGGCGGCAACCGCGCCGGCAATGCGGCCCTCGGCCTCCGCCACCCACGAACCACGCAGGCCCGCCCCATCGCCGGCGACCAGTACGCCGTTCACGCCGGTCCGGCAAAAAACGTCGGTGACGGGAAGCCAGCCGCCCCGGCCAGGGCTGTACTCGACTTGGGCACCTGCCATATTGGCCAGCTCGCTGTTTGCGGTAAACCCGTAATTCAGGGCGAGCACATCACACCCGATCCGCTTTTCGGTACCGGCCAGAGGTCTTCCGGTCCCGTCGTGCCTGATCATCTGTATGGACTCGATATGGTGGCTGCCTTCGGCCCGGACAGGCACCATCATGGACAGCACCTCGACATTGTTGTGCCTGAGCGTATTCAGGTATTGCCAGCCCTCCTTCATAATCGATCTACCCGCCCACAGGGCCCAGGGCTGAAACAACATGCGGTGTAATGGAAACAGTAACGCTACCGCGACGACTT
This sequence comes from Arenicellales bacterium, assembly GCA_964196385.1. Classification (GTDB taxonomy): domain Bacteria; phylum Pseudomonadota; class Gammaproteobacteria; order Arenicellales; family JAANXG01; genus JAHEKE01. The sequence goes on along the minus strand of CAXMTM010000318.1, from coordinate 1,702 downwards.
GAACGCCCGCCTGCACAAGCTGCGCCGCGACCGCAATGGGTAGCGGCCCCGCCCCCGCCAGCACCACCCGTTCACCGATTTTCAGGCCCTGTGATTTCACCAGGGCCTGGGCCCCGCCTGCAAAAACAACACCGGGCAGGGTCCAGCCCGGAAACGGTACGGCACGCTCACAAACACCGGTGGCAAGAAGCACCACATCCGGTTTTAAAACCTCGGATTCGTGCTGGTCGGACAGGTGTAGTTCGGGCCCTTCGAACAATGCATAAGCGGTGCAATTGGGGCGGTAGTCGATGCCATCGAGCAATGCCCGGAAGCGGGAAAGCAGTACTTTTTTTCGTTTCTGCTCGCCGGGCAAGCCCAGGGGTAATTCGTGGCCGGTCGCGCTTTGCCGGAAAATCTGGCCACCCGGCTTCGCAGCCTCGTCAATCAACGTGACCCGGGCGCCCCGCCGCTGTGCTTCGATAGCCGCACTCATCCCGCCGGGACCCGCCCCTACGATGGCGACGTGCACTGTCATCAGTATCCCAGGCCTCGTTGCCGGCGTATGGTCATGCCCGGTTTCACTTCAACCATGCACGCCCTGGTGTTGATCCGCCCGTCGATGATACAGCGGCATTCCCAGCAAACACCAATGCCGCACAAGACACCTCTTTGGCTGCCATCTTCCGCGCTACGCAGGTTGTAGTGACCGTTGGCGATCAATGCCGCCGCCACGGATTCTCCGGGCATCGCCTCGATGACACGGCCTTCAAACTCAATTTTAAAAGCGTCGCCGGTGACGGTTCCGATTCGCCGGTTGCGGGCGATCATATTATTCCAGCGAAGCTGCGCTTATCTGGATATCCGTGGTGCCGATATCCTGCAGGTACTGTAAGCACCTTGACTGAAACAACCGGGAATGCTCGTGAGCGCTGCGCTCGGCCCCGGCTGCATCCCGGGTTTGGATACATTCGGTGATGCCACGGTGTTCGCTGATGATCTTTTTCAGATGTTTATCCAGGCCGTCATCGGCGCAGGGATCATAAGCGAACGGAATACGCAGCATGCGCATTCCCTGGTCAAGCAGCCCCTTGTACTGGGCCGCCAGATAGTGATTGTGCGACGCGTCTCCGATGGCGGCGTGGTAGTCACGGTTGAACTGGGTCATATCCAGTGGTTCCAGCTTTGCGCTGGCTTTTTCGAATCTGGCCTGGGCGTCCTTGATTTTCACCAGGTCGTCATGTTTACGGCGCTGGGCTGCCAACCGTGTGGCCGCACGCTGAATCAGGTCGTAGGCCTCCACATAGCGCGGGAAGTCACCAAGGTCTATAGCTGCGACCCGGGCGCCGCGATTCGGCAGCAGCACCACCAGCCCGTCCGCCGCAAGCCGGATGAGTGCTTCCCGCACCGGCGTACGCGAAATACCGAAACGCTGCACCAGTTCTTTTTCCTCCAGGTTTTCTCCGGGAGGTACGGACAGACTCAGGATGGCGCGGCGCAGCCGCTCATAGAGCCACGCCGTGTTGGTCCCCTTGGCCCTTCGACCCTGCTGGTGCATGCTTGACTTTGCCAATGCGGTCGCCATGATTGACTAAAGATCGAGCAGCAGGCCCGCGGCGTTGAATCCCCCGTCCACGTTCAGCGTGTGTCCGGTGATATAACCGGATTCATCCGACGCCAGGAAAACCGCTGCGTGGGCCACTTCCTCGGGCTGGGCATAACG
>CAXMTM010000317.1:0-3154 GCA_964196385.1 Arenicellales bacterium | reverse complement strand
ATGTTTTTTTGCTTCCGTTGATTTGAAATGTCGGCCTTGCCGAATTGCTGATTCAATATCGCTCGCCCAATCTTTAGCATCCGTTTTTCGATCAAACGTAGCGCGTTGTGGAGGGTGTCCTTTACGTCTTATCTCTACCCGGTATACGGTTGTTCCGCCCTTGTTTTTGCGTTCACGGATTGACGCCATGGCCTGAAATCCTCAACTGGATTTAGTAGTGGATAAAAGACTACAACAAAGCGTAACAACCTGCAACACCAGATAGACAATCTGATTGTCTTATTACTTAATTAGTTGATATTTCTAAATAAAAATGATGCGCCTCAGCGATAAGGCGCAAAATCTACGCATTTAACCCCCGATACAACCACATTTGGCCTTATTCGTGAGGTTTCAGGGCAGGTATGAAAATTGGGCTAGGCGCTCGTAGGTGGCTCCTGGTGCCACGATCTATTTCAATTGCGCCATTACTGCGCCTTTTGGGTTGAGGTGGTTAGAGAGGAGTACGGTAAGCCTTTGATTTAATATGGAGCGGGTGATGGGAATCGAACCCACGCCATCAGCTTGGGAAGCTGAGGTTCTACCATTGAACTACACCCGCGTATCGGTGGCTTGTATCCAGTATCGAACAACTGGACATTTATGTGCCAAACTTTACTACTGCCTCATGGCCGTCCGCAACCGAATATAGTGGTTTGTGAGATATTGACTCGGGTACCGTGCCCTAGTTACGCTGTTTCGTCATGATTATGTGGTCCCCGAAGGCGTAATATAAACACGCCCCATCCCCCCATCCGCAGTTATGTCCGCCGTGAGGGCCGGATAACCAGGGCGCAGACCGACGCGCTGATCAATCTGTGGCCTGAATACGGTGTAACGCCGGGATCCGGGATGCTTGATTTGCGACAGCTTTTTGAGAGGGATTGTCCTGTCATTGCGGAAATCGGCTTTGGCGACGGAGGGGCGCTTATTGCCATGGCGGCAGAAAATCCGCAATGCAATTTTCTGGGCATCGAAGTGTATAGGCCCGGTATCGGCAGCCTGTTGTTGAAACTGAAGCGGCTGGGGATTACCAATGTCCGGATTATTATGGAAGATGCCGCGTCCGTACTGCGTACGCGCCTGGGTTCGGGGTGCCTGTCAAAATTGCTGATTTTTTTCCCGGATCCCTGGCCCAAAAAGCGGCACCATAAGAGACGCCTGTTGCAGGCCGGTTTTCTCGATTCGGCCGTCCGGGGTCTGCAGCCGGGCGGACATATCCACATTGCGACGGATTGGGAAGACTACGCGATGCACATTTCGGACCTGCTGCAGAAGGAACAGCGATTGCGTAACACTGCCCTGGAGGGTCGCTATGCCGACCGGCCGGCCTACCGGCCGCAAACCAAGTACGAGAAGAGGGGCACCGCCCGCGGCCATAACGTGTGGGACATGGTATACGAGCGCATGCATGCTTCCGGGGAGTCTTGATGGGTTACCTGCATGGATAATAAAGACCCGCGCTGGTGGGACAGTTATTCGGATCAGCCCTATCGGCTGGCGCCCGGGGCGAAGCCCGGGCTGGGTGTGGCCGGGGTCAGAGAATATCTGACCGTCGCAACAACCGCTCTGGCTCTGTCACCCTGGTTAATATGGCGATATCTGAACCTGCAACCGCGACGTTCTGTGGTGGCTGCAGATCAGTTTATCGGTTTGAGCGTATCGCCGGACCCCCGCCATGAGACTGCTGTCCTCGAAATGATCGAGGAGCTTGGTGTGAAACAACTGCTGGTGCGCATACCGGTGTGGGAGGTCGACAATCTGGATGTGTACCTGCGGTTCATCGAACGGCTAAACGGCGGCAACGTCCTGGTCAATGTGCTGCAGAACAGGAACAGCGTAGAAAAGCCGTGGATATGGTTTGAGTCACTGCGCCGTATCCTCCGGGCTCTGGCCCACAAGGTTGAATATTTTCAGATTGGCAACGCGATCAATCGCCGAAAATGGGGCTGTGCCCACAGCGGAGAGTATCTTGATCTTCTGGAGACGGCAGATGACCTGCGTAGCGAGTTTCCGAATGTTAAATTCGTGGGGTCTTCAGTTATCGATTTCGAACCACTGGTCACGCTGCGAACGCTGTGCAACCGGCGACGATATACCCTCGATGTGGTGAGCTCGCTTTTGTATGTGAACAGGCGCGGCGCGCCGACGTCCCGCCAGTACAAGGTATTCGATTTATACAACAAACTCCGATTGATCTACGCCATAGTTTTGACCGGCAATCGCAATGCCCGGCGGTTATGGATTACGGAAACGAACTGGCCGTTGCTGAATACCCGGCCTTATACCCCGAATTCCGGGCACCCGAGCCGTACCGTGGACGAAGATACCCAGGCGGAGTATTTAAAACAGTATTTCCGTATCGCGTACGACACCGGATGGGTCGAGCGGGTGTACTGGTGGCAGTTGATTAACCCGGGGTACGGTCTGGTCGACCACCGGGGCGGCCAGCTCAGAAAACACCCGTCGTTTTTCGCCCTGAAGGAGTTGATAGAAGAGGGTTTTTAGGCTTGGAGCAGTTCCACGCCGCTGTCCGTGCCGATTAACAATACATCCGCCGGCCGGCGGGCGAACAGGCCATTGGATACGACCCCCGCAATGTGGTCGATGGAACTCTCCAGCGCCACCGGATTGGTAATATCCAGATCATATACGTCGAGGATCAGGTTTCCGTTGTCCGTGGTGAATCCCTCTCTCAGGACCGGCCGGCCGCCGTGCCCGGCCAGTTGTCGCGCCAGGTAACTGCGTGCAAGCGGAATGACTTCGACGGGCAACGGGAAACTGCCCAAAACATCCACCAGCTTGGTCTGATCGGCGATACACACGAACCTGCTGCTCGCAGCGGCGACGATTTTTTCCCGTGTCAATGCTCCGCCGCCGCCCTTGATCAAGGCCAGGTGGCGGGTGGCTTCGTCGGCACCATCGACATACACCGGCAAGTCGCCGGTGTCATTCAGGTTCAGGACCGGGATCTGGTGCTGGCGCAGGCGGTTTGCTGTGGCCTCGGAACTCGCCACCGCTCCGTCGATCCGGTTTTTCACATTCGCCAACGCGTCTATAAAATAATTGGCGGTAGAACCCGTGCCGACACCGATCACCATGCCGGGTTCGACAT
>CAXMTM010000316.1:0-2883 GCA_964196385.1 Arenicellales bacterium | reverse complement strand
ATACGCCGGGGCCCCTTTTTTGAGGCACCTCATCCTGTCCGCGATAGAAGAGTGGCCGCATATCCCGGTGGTTATGCACCAGGACCACGGTGGATCCCCCGCGGTGTGCCAGAGGTCGATCCAGCTTGGCTTTTCATCGGTGATGATGGACGGTTCCCTGGGTGAAGATATGAAGACCCCGATGGACTATGAATATAATTCCATGGTGACGCGGCGAGTGGTGGATATGGCACATGCTTGCGGTGTATCCGTGGAAGGCGAACTCGGCTGCCTTGGGTCACTGGAAACCGGGCAGGCAGGCGAGGAAGATGGATCTGGCGCCGAGGGTACGCTCAGCCATGATCAGCTCCTCACCGACCCGGAGGAAGCAGCAAAATTTGTCAACGATACCCATGTCGACGCCCTGGCGATCGCGATCGGGACCAGCCACGGTGCCTACAAGTTTACCAGGCCGCCCACCGGAGATATTCTGGCCATTGACCGCATCAAGGAGATTCACTCCCTCATTCCGGACACCCACCTGGTCATGCACGGTTCGAGTTCGGTGCCCCAGGACTGGCTTGAAATAATCAATACCCACGGCGGCGAGATGGGAGAAACATACGGTGTTCCGGTGGAGGAAATTCGGGAGGGGATCAGGCATGGCGTACGCAAGGTGAATATCGATACCGATCTTCGAATGGCTTCAACAGGGGCAATCCGAAGACATCTCCACCAGCACCCGGCTGATTTTGACCCGAGAAAATATCTGGGTGCGGCCACTGCCGCGATGCGCGACATATGCAAGGCGAAATTCGAGATTTTCGAGACCGCGGGTAATGCGTCAAAGATCAAACCAATCAGTCTGGAGAGGATGACGAACCGTTATTCCTCCGCTGAACTGGACCCACGGGTAAACTAGCCTGCAATTCTCAGGGGGCGGATGGCGAGATGATCGCCAACCCTGCCCCGGTTGACTTGCTGTCTGTCTTCTGATGCGAGTCAGGGCCCCCGAAATTTTCTTTGACCGCATCCGTTAACCGGTTGCGGCTCTCGTCGGAGGCAAGCAGCCAGATCGCGATCCATATAAACAGCGTCAGCACCATCACTTTCCTGAGCCCCGATGAGATCCATGATTTCGATTTGAGTCCGGCCAGGCGGCCACGGTTCAGGTGATAGGTCCGGTAGAAAAATCCGATCAACCTGAACGGCGGGCCTAACAGGAAAGTGTACCAGTTGAATTCACGCCGGCCCATCCGCGCCGGTTTCCCGTCGGACCCGGAGTCCTTGATATCGGTATTGTTCGTATTCATCGATTGCGGCAGGGGTTCTTCAATGCCGCGGGTTGGTTGCGGTATCGCCTGTTAGAAACGGGGGGCTACCACCCGCTACGGGGCGTCAATCGTCCTTTTGCCCGTTGCTTTTGGAATAACCCTGTTTTATGGACTGCACCAGGTCGATGAGCAGCATGATCGATACGACCCCGACGATGAGCATAAATGGCAAGGCGCCTATGGATTCAGCCAGTCCGGCCACGAATGCGATAAACAGCCCAGCCGATAACACACCAGTAATCATATTGTCCATTTCATTTTCACCTCTCGATATTGCTTGTCGTAGCCGGAACGAATCGGATACTCACTGATCCAGTCGCTCAACCAGCCAGCGCGCGGTCCTGAATAGCCGGGCGTCATCACCTCCGGCGCCGACCAGTTGTGCGCCCAGGGGCATTCCGCCCGGGCCCTGTAGAACCGGCAGGTTCAGCGCCGGTGTGCCACACAGCGTCCAGATCGTGCAAAACGCGGGATCACCGGTCGAAGCCATAGCCGGAGCTTCCCCCGGGGCAGACGGGGTCAGCAATGCATCGTAGTCCACGAAGTACTCATCCAACGTGTCATTGTACTCCCTGATCCGGTCTACGGCCGCATTGTATTCCGTCGCCAGTACACGCTGGCCCTGCTCGATCATGCCGCGCAGTTTTTCACTGATTTTATCACCGCCGCTGCGGTACAGACCGGCATAACTTCTGGCCAGGTCGGCCTCCATGATGACCTTATGGTCGTCCAGCGCGCGGTTGAATATCGGTGGCAGATCCACCACCTCGACCCGGTCGCCGACATGCTCGATCAGTTCCCTGAACGCATCCTTGGTGGCCTCATCGGCCCGATCCCATGCGGATGTGCGTACAAAAGCCAGTCGTGGTTCCAGCGGAGGAGGATCAGTCAATATCCGTGAGATGCCCGGCCGGGCCCGGGGCCTCATATCCGGGTCATTCTGGTCGTACACCATCAGCACGTCTGCGATCAGCGCCAGATCGCCCAGATTGCGGGCGAACACCCCCACCGTATCCAACGGCCGCGACTGGGCCAGAATGCCCCGGCGTGAGATTCTGCCAAAGCTCGGCTTGAACCCGAATACGCCGCAAAAAGACGCCGGACGGATTACTGAACCATTGGTTTGCGTGCCGACGCTCAGGGGTGTCATGAACGCGGCTACGGATGCGGCTGATCCGCTCGACGAACCACCGGGAGTGAGGTCCGGGTTATGTGGATTACGGGTCTTGCCGGGATGGTATACCGCCAGTTCAGTGCACACCGTCTTGCCGAGTATGATGGCGCCCGCCTCGCGCAATGCCGCCACCAGGGCGGCGTCTTTTGACGGCGTCCTGCCCGCGTAAAGTTCGGTACCGCACTCGGTGGGTAGATCGAATGTATCGATAATGTCCTTTATACCGACAGGAATGCCGTGTAAGGGACCGGTAACGTGACCCAGTTGCCGTGATTTGTCCGCCTGCCGGGCTTGTTCAAGGGCCAGTTCGGCGTCCACATGCGCCCAGGCGCCGATCTCCTGATCGAACTCCTCGATTCTGTTGAGACAAGCCTGGATCAATTCCTGTGAAGATAC
>CAXMTM010000315.1:0-8811 GCA_964196385.1 Arenicellales bacterium | reverse complement strand
ATAATCCGCCAGAATTATATTCAAATTCGGACCATGGTGCGCCCACCGGTTTCGGTTGGGCCCGGACCGGCAGGCAGGGGAACGAAAAAGCAGTCTGACGTGATTCATCAATGTCACCCCGGGCAAGACGCGCTGCACTGCATCAGTCGTACACCGATCGTTTGCGTTTCCATCGCTTGTGCATCCACAACCAGTCCTCGGGGCAGCGCTGTATCTGCTCTTCCACGTTTTCTATATACGCATTGACCACCAGCTGATCCCTGCCCACGTAGGGAGGCTGTGCGATGTGATTGAAACGGGCTGTATAGCGCCCGCAGCCGGTGCGTCTCATAGTCAGAAAATAGACCGGATAATTGGCGAAACGGGCAATGGTGTCGGGAGCCAGATAAAACGCGGTTTCCTGATTCAGGAAAGTGACCCACACACTGTGATCATCGATGTTGGGTGCCTGATCTGACACGATTGCCACCACCCGCGGCGTATTTTTGCGTTGCATAATTTCCCTGACAACGGAACCGTCGTCGATCAGGGTCCCCCCAAAGCGAGTATAGGTCCGTGTTGTCACCTTCTCCACCCAGACGGCGGATACCGGCCGGTATATGGCTTCGACGGGATAATCCAGCTTGCAGCACAGGGCCAGAAGCAGCCACTCAATATTTCCATAGTGCGCCAGCGTCAACAGTATCGGCTGACCGCCTTCCAGTTCCTTTTCTACAAGCTCCATGTTGTCGAACCGGACCCTGTCGATGAGTTCTTCCCTGCTCATGGTTAGGGACTTGATCATCTCCATCAATACGTCGCTGTAGTTGCGGTAAAATCGCCGCGCCAGTTTCTCGACATCGGCCGTTGCCAGTTGTGGGAAGGAATTACCGAGATTGGTCAGTACGACGTCCTTGCGTACACGAAATATTCTGTACACCAGGAGGTATATGATAAATCCGAATCCGTACAACACAGACAAGGGGAGACGGGAAAACAACGTTAGCAACCATGACATGGTTCTATTGTATCAGGGGCAGGACCGGGTGCCGGTTGAGATCGTTTACCGGGAGTCGCGTTGATTCAGATAGAAATCGGACCCTATTCAGCTTATCCTTGACATCAGAAAATTCAGAGGCGGGAAATTCTCAAAAACTCTGTGCAAAACATCCCAGGCCCACTCGCGGACGCACGGGGGCGGGCTATTAACAAGTTACCGGGGTTGTAATCTATGCGCTGGCAAAAAGGCAGACGTAGTCAAAATATCGAAGACCGGAGGGGCCAGCGCCCGCGCATGGGGGCACCGCGGGGGATCAAGCTGGGCGGCGGCATGGGGATCCTGTTGTTGCTCGTGGTGCTGATATTAGGCGGCGACCCCATCCAGCTGCTCGGCATGCTGGGCGGAAATAGTGGATCGCCCATGCCGGGCCAACGGTCCACATCGCCGCCCGGAGTCCCCGCTTCGGATGAGGAGACCCTGTTCGTTTCCTCTGTTCTGGGATTTACTGAAGATACGTGGTCAGATCTGTTCCGGCACGGCGGGCAGACCTACCAACCTCCTAAACTCGTACTGTACTCTGGCGCGACGACCACCGCGTGCGGATACGGGTCGGGGGCATCGGGACCGTTTTACTGTCCCGGCGATCGCAAAGTGTACATCGATCTCGATTTCTTCAGAGAACTCAATCGCCTGGGGGCGCCCGGGGACTTTGCCCAGGCCTATGTCATTGCCCACGAGGTGGCCCACCACGTGCAAAATCTGCTGGGCACCATGCATAAAGTGGACAGCTTGCGGCGGAGCGCCAGCCGGGCCGACGCCAACGCCCTGTCTGTAAGGCTGGAGCTGCAGGCTGATTGCTATGCCGGAATCTGGACACACCACGCGCAGAAGACGTTCGACATACTGGAAAGAGGCGATGTCAAGGAAGGTCTGGGCGCGGCGGCCGCAGTTGGCGACGATCGCCTGCAGCGCATGTCCGGCCGCGGGGTCCATCCCGAATCGTTCACCCACGGCAGTTCCGAGCAGCGGGTGAAGTGGTTCAGCAGCGGGCTGGAAAGCGGCGATATCGAAGCCTGCAATACTTTTGGTTAAAAACTACTCTAGCCCCCTGACAGCAAGTTGATCTACCACCTCATTGATAAAGGCGCTCTTGTATTCACGATAAACGCATGATGAGTGGGGTGTGATCATCACGTTTTCCATATCCCACAGGGGCGACCCCGGATCGAGCGGCTCCTCCTCGATCACATCGAGAAATGCACCACCGATATGTTCTCTGGCAGCGAGCAGATCAGCGCTCACGATTGCATTACCACGACCGAAGTTATAAATATAGGCGCCTTCCTTACAGCGAAGTAACCGTTCCAGGTCAAACAATCTATCGCTACTTTTGCCCCCCGGTAATAGCAATACCACGTGATCTGCCTCGCCCAGACAAGAGTCGAGTTCGCTGACAGGTTTTACATCTATCCCCGGTAGCGGCACTAGCAGGCGGCCCGGATCACGTTTGATGCCAGTTACCCGCATGCCGAGGCCTTGCAGCAGTGCGGCGCATTTACTGCCAATCTGACCCAGTCCAACGATCAGGACAGCCTGATTGCTCAGCAGCGTGCAGTCCTGTTGCAGGTTTCGGTCCCAGCCGTGACATTGAAAATTGCGAACCATGTCGGGTATGCGGTGGTTCATGAACAAAATGGCACTGAGCAGGGATTCTCCCAGCATGCCCCCGTGAAATGTCCCATGTACCAGTTCAACCCGGCCTAGTGGGTCTCGCTCCACCCAATCGTTGCCGGCAGCGGGTGTAAATATAGCCCTGAGCGCCGGGCACGATTGATACCAGGATGACCGAAAGTCCCAGGTCAACAAATACTCTGCGTTGCCGGCTGCGCCCAGAAAGCCTTCGACATCTTGATGACAGACGATTTTCAGGTGGGGAAATCTATGCCTGATTGGCGCCAGGTCACCGGCCTCGAAATTGAACGCATTGACGTCATTCCACAGGCAGGTATGCATTTCCATGGTCCGGATTATAGCCACCGAACTAATTCGCACCAGCTCCAGGGAGCGATGTAGAAACCGTCCCGCGGTCTCTAACCGTGTATCAGGCCCCGTATATTTTCAGTTCTTTCTGCGTAACTCCGAGATTACAGCTTCCGCCGCCTGGGAGAAATCATCCAGCGGTTTGCCGCTGCAGTGCTGCAGTGCGGCGTCCATCAGGGTATCGGATGTATAGTCCTTGCTGAGTTTCGTGTCCCGTTCGTAGTTATAGCGGGTGACATATCCAGCCAGCCAGGCCCCGTATACGACCCGCGCCTGTTCGCTCTGCTGGACCTGCCTCTTGACGGTCGCACATGCCGTTCCTCCCTCACCACGCACCAGGTAAGTGGACGAACAGCCTGTAACTGAAGCCACAAGGATAATAAGCGCGATGGTTTTCACATGGGCACTCCGAAAAATGGTCTTTTCGCACGATAGCCGTGTCAGCCCCGTGCTCGAATCCTCATGTATGTCATATACACTGCGGTTCCGCACGCGGTGCTTCCTTGCTCTTGTATGGCTCTCGCACGAAAATCCTCATTTTTCGAAGTGCCCATAGGTATTTCCCGTCGTTCCCCGATTCAGGATGGTTTTACACAACCGGCCTGTTGCCAGCGCGTCGCTTTGCGTTTGGCGTTCTCGATCTCGGCGGAGTCCATGCCGGCAGCCAGCGCCGTGCGACTGGAATAGGCCTGATCATCGCCCTGGGATGCCGCGGCTGTGTACCAGAAGTAAGCGCTGTCCTTGTTCGACAACCTGCCCTTGGCGGTGGTGTCAGAACCCGAGACGGCGTCCGCCTCGAATAAACTTGCCAGTCTCATTTGTGCCGGTACGTGCCCATCTCTGGCGGCAAGACACAGCCAGTAGATCGCTTCCGGTTTATTGGAAAAGGCGGCGTCGGCGTACTTTTCCCCCAGTTGAAAGCGGGCATCGATGTCACCAGACAGCGCCCTTTGCCTGAGCTCGGATTTTGTTTCGGATTTATTCATTGTACTGCACGCACCCAGGACTGCCACCACTGCAAGTAATGAAACCTGGATAGTTTTGGGAATACGCATAAAGGGAAAGTCTCTCGATATCAAGGAAAGTGCCGTCGGCATTGTAACTTAAAATATGGCTCCAACCCGTCTTCTGGCACCGGGTTAGTGAGAAATTTCAATCGACGCGTGCAGCGGGTCGACTATTAGCGGAAGCTGCTTTTTTCTCAACAGTAGACCACAGGAACCATATATTTGCCGCCCAGGCAATACCAAACAACAGGAACAGGTAGCGACTGACGAAAATGGTGTGGATCTGTGAGTGGTTGGCCATGATCAGGTAGCGTGCCAAAACCACAGTGCCGATCAACCCGAATGCAGCCAGATCGGATAGCGGACCGATCGTACGATGTTTCAATGCCGTCAAGACGGTGAGCGTGATTGCCGACAGCCATCCCCACGTCCCGGTGACTATGAGGAAATCCGCAGCAGCGTGCCAGTTGAGGACAGCGAAATAATAGCGTTTGAACTGGGTAGCCAACGCTACCAGAGGCGAAATACCGACGCCCTGATACTCACCGTATATCCGGTATTTGATTTCCCCGACGAAAACAGCCCAAACCACGCCGGGATCAAAATAGAAAAAACTGATCAACTGTTTGAACACCAGCGACAGGCAAATACTTCCGCCAAATAACAGCAGGAGCAACACTGTGTGTTTCCATCTCTGTCGATTTGACAATTGCCCATAGGTGTGAAAATACGCACAAAACACGACCAGCCCGAAGCCCAGCATCAGCGACCCGTCGACCTCATAAAAATAAGCCAGCACACTGCCCATTGCGGCCACCCAAAGAATCTGAAAGCGCCCGCCCCCGGCGGGGGCGATGGCCAGACCAAGGGCGGTGAGCAGCGTGACCAGGTAGGGCAGGGAATGGGTGATACCACCCAGAACCGTAATACCCGATGCAAATATTCCCGCCACCGCAACCGGAACAAAGGTGATGCCCATTTTTTTATCGTGGTAGAAAAGCGTGAATGCCAGCAGGCAATACAGCACGTAGGTGATCTGTTTGATCATGGTATTGATCTGAAAAAAGTTGAGTTTGGGCAATGCAAATAAAAGCGCGGTTTTCCCGCCGTGCCACAAGCGGATCTTGTATTTTGCAATCAACTTTTCCTGGGGCACCTCGTTGAACGCTATCTGTTTGACCACGACACAGAGATTGCTGTGGTCGCGCCCCCTGATATCCCGGTATCCGGGCACGATTGCGTTTTTGAGCCGATCCGGATCGCGGTACAATGCATGCATGTAAGTCAGGCAGTCGCTTATCTGATCGATGCCGATGAGCGAATAGATCGAAGGCAGGCCATACCTGAACAATGGATATTTGTCGGTGGTGATGTTGTGCCGTTTGATCGCCTCGCTAATACGGTGCTTGACCCACTCTGCCGGGACCGAGTCGGCAACATAGTTCAGAGCGACGAACGCAGAATTGACCAGTAGAAATACCAGCACGATCAGGGCGGCGGTTCGGGTTACGGTTTTATTCAATACAGGTCCTTCGTCCCCGATGGTCATCAATCTGCGTAAAGATCGAACAGTCTACTAAGAATCAAACCCCAGTCCTACCGGTGGATGTGGGGGTCTGATTTCCCACATCCACACTGCCGGTTTACAATCACCCCGCTCTAACAACCTGTTATCTATTCAATACCGCCACAATGTCCGCCAGCACAGATTCACTGGCGCCGCTGGCCGACCGCATGCGGCCACGCACCATCGACCAGTTCTTCGGGCAGGACCACCTGCTGGCACCGGGGAAACCGCTGCGCAGCGCCATCGATGGCGGCCTGCTGCATTCGATGATCCTGTGGGGCCCCCCCGGCACCGGCAAGACGACCCTGGCCAAATTGATCACCCAACGCGCCGACGCGCTATTTCTGAGCTTGTCCGCGGTGTTATCCGGCGTCAGGGATATTCGGGATGCAATCGAACGGGCCAGGCTGCACAGGCAACAGCACCGGCAACCTACCGTGCTGTTCGTGGATGAAGTACACCGCTTCAACAAGGCGCAGCAAGATGCCTTCCTGCCCCACGTCGAGCAGGGGGTGGTGACCTTCATCGGCGCCACCACGGAAAACCCATCCTTCCAACTGAACAATGCACTGCTGTCCAGGACCCGGGTGTATGTATTGAAACCCCTCGATCGTGGCCACATACGTCAGGTGCTGGACAGTGCACTTTTCCACGACCAGGGGTATGGCGGCTCGAACGTGGACCTGCCGGAAGCGTACCGCGACCAGATCGCAGCGGCCGCGGACGGAGATGCCAGGCGTGCACTCAATCTGCTGGAAGTTGCCGTCGACCTGGCCAAACCGTCTAACGAAGGGGCCAGCATCGACCAGGACATCATCGACAACGTCCTGACCGAGGGACTGCGACGTTTTGATAACGCCGGCGATGTTTTTTACGACCAGATCTCGGCGTTACATAAATCCGTGCGCGGATCGAATCCGGACGCGGCGCTGTACTGGTACGTGCGCATGATCGACGGCGGCTGCGACCCCGGGTATCTGGCCCGGCGGGTGGTGCGTATAGCCTCGGAGGATATCGGCAATGCCGACCCGCGAGCCCTCACCCTCGCCCTCGATGCCTGGAACGTATACGAGCGACTGGGCACACCTGAAGGTGAGCTGGCCATTGCACAAGCCATCATCTATCTGTCCTGCGCTGCCAAGAGCAATGCGGTGTACAGAGCATTCAACGACGCCACGGCGGATGTAAAGAAACAGGATTCCCTGGAAGTCCCGCTCCATCTGCGCAATGCACCGACCCGGCTCATGAAACAACTCGATCACGGCAAACACTATCGTTATGCGCACGACGAGCCGGACGCTTATGCAGCGGGGGAGAACTACTATCCCGACGGTATGACTATCCCCGAATACTATCGCCCGGTGCCGCGCGGCCTGGAACTAAAAATTGCAGAGAAACTCGCCTACCTGAAATCCCTGGATAAAAAAGCCGGGCGATAATACAACGCGAACGCCTTCAGGCCAGGAGCCTGTCGGGTTTAACCGCTCGTAGCGAGGGAAAGCAGATTTGAGTCAGATTTTTCGATCTTTTAAGGAGAATAGCACAGCTATTTAACGCAAAAGAGCGGGAAATCTGGCCAAACTCGGATTTTCCGTAGTAGATTATGTTAAATCCGACAGGCTCCTAGCCCGAGTTTCTCGCGGGGTGGTGAGAGACCAGCTTGTCAGCATTTCGAGTCCGCCTAGTAAATCCTATAATCGTAACACTTTCAGCCGATTTAACCTCTCTCTAAAAACACCATTTTCTCTCTGGGGTAACATCTGGGGTAACACCAGACAGATTTTCTCCTTACCCACACCCCAAACTATGCCTTCACCCTGTTACGCGCCATGGCGGGGCATATACACGGCCATACGCGACGATAGGAAAGGGATAGCACGTCAGGCCCGAACTTAGCGCAGCCGTGCCCGTCATTGTCCAGCAGTTCCGGTCTAGAATACGCAACCCCACTGCATACACTTCAAGTGCTGAATGGCAATAATAATTGATACATAGAATTTCAGCATCACCTATAGCAATTCACCCAATATTCACGAAATACGCCCGTTTCGCACATTAGCAGGAGAACTACCCTGCTAAAGCAATTTCATGCAAGCTACGGCGCTATTTTGACAGTCCATATCCCGTGAAAGTCTTTATATATGCGGTTTACGGCCATTTTGGGACTTACTTTTGTGTTTACGTTACCTGCTTTGCAACTTGTTGAATTATAAGGAGTAAATATGCTGTCCGGGTTTGCTGATGGAAAAAGTTGTCCTGTTTCATGCCTTTGAGTGTTTATACAGCACTACAGGAGTTTTCCAATCGTAAACTGGTAAATTAGTCGGGTATTCGGATGGTAGAAAACCTGGCGCGGAACAACTTTCGTGGAATGGGTGGAATGTTATTTGTTGTACTTCGCGGCCCACTCTCTCGCTAATTTCTGTGCTTGGCGATTTGGGTGGGAGTCATTTGTTTGGCAGCATCATCTCGGTTTTCTTTGCCTTTATCATTTCCTTGCGATGCCGCTAAGTTGAACCATGCATGAGCTTGTACGAAGTCGTGCACTACACCCTCGCCTATGAAGTACATCATCCCCAGGTAGAGTTGCGCATCGGCAAACCCCTGTTCCGCTGCCTTGCGAAACCACTTAGCGGCTTCTTCGCGATCTTTGGTCACTCCTTCACCACGAAGATACATCCTCGCCAGCCAATCTTGCGCCATTGCCTGCCCTTGATCAGCCGCCATCCGAACCCACTTAGCAGCCTCCCGATGATCCTGGGGGACGCCTTCGCCGAATTGATACACCCCCATGATGTAGCCCGGCAAATGGGGTTATTTTGGCGTATCGTATTTTGCATGACATCTATAACCGGTTATTTTACTTAAAATATTACCTTTTGTCCGTATATTTCTACCATTTGTCGTTATATTCTTGTATAATTGCGCTCCGTTTTTTTTAGAGCAATGGTTCAGAAGAAACAAGAAATGTTGGTAATCCATACGCGCTCCGACGATCTCTCACAATTCGATTTCAAACAGGGAGAAACAATCGAGTTAAGTGGAAATATAGGCACAGAGCAATATTCGAACTTACAGTATTTCAGCACTCGGGAGGAGTTGGAAGACAGGATTAGCACATTGATAGATCGAGCCAGCGAGACTGACCTCAACACAATATATGGAACCATCAAAATAAAGGGGAGTTTTATTGACGGAGAACATTCATCAATAGATTC
>CAXMTM010000314.1:0-2237 GCA_964196385.1 Arenicellales bacterium | reverse complement strand
CCGTGGTTTCGGCGGTGGACCCGGATTTGCTGGAGACGATAAACAACGGCCGGCCGCGTCCCGCCGCATCGCGGGCGTGGGCGACGGAATCGGGAAAAGTGGTATCCAGTACGATCAGGTCCGGGCGGCCCGGGCTGTGTTGGAAACATTGATTGAATACTTCTGGGGCCAGGCTCGACCCGCCCATGCCCAGCAGGATGACCAGATCAAAACCGTCCGCCCTGATACCGTCGCTAAATGCCCGGATTCCGGGTAACTGGCCGCGGGAGAACGACACCACGTCTAGCCAGCCCAGGCGCTGAATTATAGAGGAATGGACAGCAGGGTCGTTCGACCACAGGCTGGTGTCACGGGCCAGCAGCCTGGACAGCAACTGTGGCCCGGTGTCCGCTTCGCCACGGACGGGATCCCGGTGGGCCATCATCCGGGAAGGGCGCGATCGAAGCGCTCAGTCATTCCCGGGTTATCCCTCCAGTTCCGCAAAAAGCGAGACCTGTCCTTGCCGTAACCACGCCTGAATGTTTCGGCGTTGTCGGGTTTTGCGGCGGCGTCGAGATCGATCAGGGTAATGCCCCGGTCCGCGCCAACCATCAGGTTGGTTGCCTTCATGTCACCATGATTTATTTTGGAAAGGTACAGTGCCTTGAAAATGTCGATGATCTTTTGAACCACATAGTCGATGTCTCCGACATTGGTGTGGGTCATCATATATGTGAGCAGATCTTCGGCATCGACGTACTCGTATACAAAATATGATCTGCCGCGCAACGGCCCGATCCGTCTTTCCATATACGCTACCGGGGCGGGCACCTTTATCCCGGCTGCGCTGAGCAAGGCGGACATGTGCCAGCAATTTTCCGCGCGACTCCGGCGCACCGTTCTTCGCAACGCGTGCCACTGGTTCTTGGTATTGTAGCGTTTGATGACCCAGCACTGGCCGTTTTCCGCAACCTTTACGACGCTGGTGGTGCTGTCGTGTTTGAGGCTCTGGCCCAGGCCCTGGATAGCATCGTCAGGATCGGCAGTGACCCGGTCGAGCAGCCGGGATTCAAACCTTGCATCGGTAACGGACTTCATTGCATAGCCGCACGATCGGACTGGTACAATCCGAGCGCGCGTTTCTCCACCCTGCCCCAGTCTACCGGGGCCTCGAGGGCTGTGCGCAAGGGCTGACCGCAGTATGTCCTGATAAACCGGAACAGGTCATTGCGCGACAGATCGATGTCCATGGCCGAATAGTACAGGCCGCCCAGGTCCTTGACGATCCACCGCATCGGCGTGGTGCGTCGAATTTGCGCACGGTGCAGATCGATCAATATGATGTTCACCGGGTCCTGCCCGGGTCCGCCAGCGGCGACACGTTTGTCTATCAAAAAATGGCACAAATAAAAGTCACGATGGTTGACGCCGTTGAGGTGCAGAGTGCGGGTGATGCCGGCCAGCATGGAGATCAGATTCCGCTTGAACGAAACGTCGTTGCTGGGGCCTTTCTGCTGGAAAAGCTGTTCCAGGCTGATCGAGTCCGCTATTTCCTCCATAATAACAAACGACTTGCGCCGGGCCGGGTTGCGGCCGCGTGTGCCGAAGCCAAGCGGAGCGGGAGTTTTGACGCCTTTTCGTCGCAGTACGTGTAAGGCGTGCCATTCATTTTGGGCGCCCAATACGGGAAGTTTCAGCGACACCAGGTTTTTGGCGATTTCCCGCCAGCCGACCCCGTTGTGTTTCTTCAAAAAATACCCGGTGCCCTGCCGAACGAAACGCAGTGTGCGGCGGCCCGGGGCTTGCCTGAAAGTCTCCCCGGACAACGACAGCACCCCATCGAGGGTTGCCTCGGCTTGGCCAAGATGGAGCCGTTCCGACAGGTAGATGAAATTCCCGGTTTCCCGTCCGCGGTGGTTGCCGCTGGAGGCATTATTCTCAATGATGTCGACCGCCTTGTCCGGCATTGAGTAAAACAGGGGTCGCTGGGTATACGCGGTCCCGTTTCGATGCCACGTCGACGGTTCGGTACGCAGCATGGCGTCAAGCGCGGTGTCCAAAGATTGTTGGTTGAAGGGGGATTGCAGTACGCGGCCGGCGCCGGCATCTATCACGTAACGCGCGTATCCGCACACGTCCGTGGTCAAAACGGGAAGCCCCACCGCCATGGCTTCGAGAAGTACGGCGCCCGTATTCTCGTTGTAGGCGGGATGCAGCAGCACATCCGCCGCCGCCATCAACTCGGGCACGTCGGTCCT
>CAXMTM010000313.1:0-2237 GCA_964196385.1 Arenicellales bacterium | reverse complement strand
GAGGCTTGACACTAACCGATCTCTCGGCACCTGACAACATGACTGCCAACTTGGCCCAATTCCGGGAGAATCAACGCCCAGTGTTTGTCCCAGGCACAGAGCATTACTATAATGTGATCACAATCCTGCCGCTTTTACCTGTAATCACAATAGCCCCATCACCGGCATAGACACACAGACTAAAACATGAAGAACATTATTGAATGGTTGAAAACCAACAAGATCACTGAAGTCGAGTGCATCGTTCCCGATATGGCGGGAGTCAGCCGTGGGAAAATCATGCCGGCCGACAAATTCGCCAGCGAAGGAGGCATGCGCCTTCCTGAAAGCGTCTTTGCCCAGACCGTGACCGGTGGTTATACCGATCGTCCATACAAAATGGGCATCACCAACGAGGCCGATATCGATATGGACATGCGGCCCGATGCGAATACATTGAGGCTTGTGCCATGGGCCAGGGAACCCACTGCCCAGATCATTCATGACGGTTACTATCTGGATGGCAGTACGGTAGAAATCGCACCCAGGTTCGTCCTCAAAAAAATTATTGAACTATACCGCCAATCAGGCTGGCGCCCGGTGGTGGCCCCGGAACTCGAGTTCTACCTGGTCAAACCCAACATCGACCCGGATTATCCGCTGGAGCCGCCCATCGGCCGCTCGGGAAGGCCCGAAACGGGCAGCCAGGCATTCAGCATCGATGCCGCCAACGAGTTCGATCCCCTGTTCGAGGACGTGTACGACTACTGCGAAGCCCAGCAGATCGAGATCGATACCCTCATTCACGAGGCGGGCGCCGCGCAGATGGAAATAAACCTGTCCCATGGCGACCCCCTGGTGCTGGCAGATCAGGCATTTTTGTTCAAGCGCACGATGCGGGAGACCGCACTACAACACAAAGTCTATGCCACTTTCATGGCCAAGCCCATGGAAAACCAGCCGGGCAGCGCCATGCACGTTCATCAAAGCGTTGTCGATGAGCACACCGGCAGAAATATCTTCAGCGACGAAAACGGAGATGGCAATGCACTTTTTCACGCCCATATTGCCGGGCTGCAGAAATACCTGCCCGCCGCCATGGCATTGCTGACACCCTATGTCAACTCCTACAGGCGCCTAGTTCGTTACGGTGCAGCGCCCATTAATGTGCAATGGGGCTACGATAACCGCACCGTGGGTTTGCGCGTACCCCACTCCGGCGCCGAGGCTAGACGGGTGGAAAACAGGCTCTCCTCGGCCGACGCCAATCCCTATATCGCCATCGCTGTTTCCCTGGCTTGCGGCTATCTTGGCATGAAAGAAATGCTTGTGCCCACCGATCCCCTCTCCACCAGCGCCTACAATTTGCCGGTAGAACTTCCTCACGACCTGTTCGAAGCCCTGCGGCTGCTCAATGGCAACACGGCGCTGCAGGAAACCCTGGGCGAGAAATTTACCGCCGTCTACACTGCCATCAAGGAAACCGAGTACGAAACATTCATGCGCGTAATCAGCCCCTGGGAACGGGAATACCTGTTGCTGAACGTGTGACCCGACCAGGAGACAACACTATGAACAACGTTCAGACCCAGACCTCGAAATGGCAGGAACTCGACAGCCGCCATCACCTGCACCCATTTACGGACCACAAAACCCTGCAAGAGAAAGGCAGCCGTATCATCGTACGCGCCGAAGGGATCTACCTGTGGGATTCAGACGGCAATCGTATACTCGATGGCATGGCCGGCCTGTGGTGCGTCAACATCGGCTACGGAAGGAACGAACTCGCCCGGGTTGCCATGGAGCAAATGCAGCAACTGCCCTACTACAACAATTTCTTTCACACCACGCACCCACCCGGGGTCGAACTCAGCAAACTATTATCCGAGATCACCCCACCGCACCTCAATCACGTTTTCTTTACCAACTCCGGTTCCGAGGCCAACGACACCGTGGTGCGCATGGTGAGACGTTACTGGGACATCCAGGGAAATCCCGACAAACAGATTATCATCAGCCGGCACAACTCCTACCACGGCAGCACCGTCGCGGCCGCGACCCTGGGGGGTATGCAACAGATGCACGAGCAAAGCGTAGTGCCACTGCCCGGAGTGGATCCGTATCGCCGCGTTCATCGCAGAGCCCATCCAGGGGGCGGGTGGCGTGATCATCCCGCCGCAAAGCTACTGGCCTGAGATCCAGCGGATCTGCACGGAGTATGACATCCTGCTGGTGGTGGATGAAGTAATCTGCGGGTT
>CAXMTM010000312.1:0-3539 GCA_964196385.1 Arenicellales bacterium | reverse complement strand
CTGCACAGTGGCGCCCTGAGTGGCATGTTATCCCTAAATAGGGCTGATTGAGGCCTAAAAACGCTGGAATTGTAAGAGACCCCTTGGGACCGATCTGGAGCGGTCGCCCGCAAGCGAGCTCTTACAGAAGTAATTAGTCTCTAGTTGCGCTACGCGCCGCGCATCTTCGCGGTCGCGGTCCGCAAGTAATGCTTGCTTACCGTAATCGTGCGAACGAAACGGCACAGGCCTTGCGCGATGGTTGGCTCTATACCGGAGACATTGGCGAACTGGACGAAAACGGCTATCTGTACATCCGTGATCGAAAGAAAGACATGATTCTGGTTTCCGGCTACAACGTCTACCCGCGCGAGATAGAAGAAGTACTGCACCGGCATCCAGGCGTGCTCGAGGCAGCTATTGTCGGCGTACAGGACGATTACCGTGGCGAGACAGTATGCGCGTATGTCGCACGAGTGCCGGAGCATCCGGTCGATGCTGCCCGGCTCAATGAATACTGCCGTAAATACCTGGCGCCCTATAAAGTGCCGCGCAACTACGAATTCGTTAACGCACTGCCAAAAACCAGTGTCGGCAAGGTCGACAAGCTTGCATTACGGCAAAGACAAACGAGTGATGACCCGCTACCTTAATTTTCAATAAGTCCTCAGTATGTCAACTTATTTCAGGACAGGACATGGGTCGGATAAAAGCCGGTGCGTAAACACCGGCTTTTGCCTATGGGCCTGGCTGGGAAGCGCGCGACTTTTCTACCTCGGATATCACCAAGGTGGTGATGCCTGGGACGGGAAATGCCTTATTTCGGCCAATCCCGGGTCAAGGGATTTACATCGTCCCGTGACGGGGATAGTTAAATGGCGCGGGATACATTGGTACTCATCATGAAGGAATCTAGAACAGCGCCAGTGTGCCGGCTGTGCCGGCACACTGGCGTCACCGAAGCTACTCGCCCCGGTATTTTTCACGCATTATATCAAGTTCTTTTTGGAAAGCGCCCGAAGCCGCCTGTTTTAATGCTGAAGGCTCAAACCACTTCAATTCCAGCCAGTCAGTGAACATGTATTCGATATTGATGAACGTAGCCCGCTGGCGCTGGATGTCAATGGCCTGGGTCATGATGAAGGCCAGGGTTGGCTCGCCGCTTGCGGTCTTGCTGGGTGCATAGGATTGACGCCATATACGCCAGAAATCGCCTTTCTTGTCGTAGATCTCGGACCAATAATACATGGGGAAATTGACGTCCATGTACATCACCTTCTTGCCGTAGGGGTGCTCTTCGGGCGGCGTGGCCTCAACCACCCAAACTTCCCGGGGCTGCCAGGGGTTGGACTTGGTATTGGGAACCCAGTACGGAGGTTTCTCCAGGTCCACGTAGTCACCGGCAACGTGCTCGATGTTGGGATCCGGGGCATTCACAACGGCCAGGATCCAGCGCCGGCCCACCAGCTTGAAGTCCTTGAACCATGGAGGGAATCCCAGGATCGTCTGATTGTCGTCGTTGAGCAGGTCCATCTTGGGCTGGGGATCCATCCAGGCTTTACCGCCGGCGGTGCGCCGGGTGCGGCGCAGGTTCTTGATATAGACCCAGCCGTCATCGGCTTTACCCGAGTTGTACTGCTTGGTGAACACGCCCAGGCCCGCGGCGTCATATGGTGCCGTGAGCACCAACAGATAACGGGCGTGATCTTCGGTGCCGGCCACATTGGGCTCGCCCTCTGTTCGGCCCTCCATGATTGACTTGGCACTCATGGCCTCGAAGTTGTCAATCACGCCCTTGTCGTCCTTGGTGATAAGAACGCTGGCATAGGCCACCCAGGAGTCCCCGATAAGGGGATTGGCATAGAAGTGGTTCCATTCCAGCTTCCAACCGGCCAGTGGGTCATCCTGCTCGACGTTCATGAATGGAATGCCGGCCGTATAGCCCTCCACCGACTTGCCGTCGGCGCCCAGTTGGGCCGTACCCTGGTTACTCTTGGAGACATCCCAGAAGTGGGCCGGAAATTTGACCTCAGTAGTGTTCTCCAGGCGCATGACCAGGTCGTGCTCGCGAATCAGCATCTCCATTTTTTCGGTCACCAGATCCTTGATCTTGTGGCCGTCGAAAGTCTGCTCGTAGAGTTCGTCGATATTGCTCTTGCTGAGTATCGTGCCCTCCGGAACTTGCGCGAAGGCAGAGCCTGCGGCAAAAGTCAGGGCCAGGCTTGCAAGCGCCGGCCCCATGAGTTTTCTGCTAGTGATTTTCATGTTTATTTCTCCACCCGTGTTTAGAATTGATAGGTCGCGCGCAACAACAGCTGATCCATATTGTCGAAATAGCCGAAAAGGCTGGCATCAGGGGGGAATCCACCGGGCGTCTGTATGTCACCCCCGAAGAAGAAATCCCACTCCAGCTTGATACGCCAATGCGGGCCGGGCGAATATTCGACTGCGGGTATGAAGGCACCGCCACCAAACGATAAATCACCCATTCCCACCAACGTGACCTTCCAGATGTCATTGGCATAAGGCAGTGTGAAGATGCCGGAGAACAACACGTTGTGCTCCTTGTAGGGACCCGAACCCACGAAGTTCATCACGACGTCGCCGAAAGCGGCCGATGCAGGTGCAGTCTCCACGTTGGGCAGGTACCAGTCGAACAGCTGAACGGTGAACAGGCTTGGGCTGCTGGTGCCGAGGTACTTTTGCAGGCGCAGAGTCTTGTCGATGCCAAGCACGAAATTCCAGGCGTCGATCTCGACGACTTCACCAAAGGCCGTGCCCAGAGGACGGTCGGGTGAGTAGGCGATTTCAGCCCGCCAGACAGTATCGATTCCGGCAAAATAGCCCGATGCACTGGCCCCGAAGGTATCGGTTTCCGGGAGAATGAACGCCAGGCCGTTGAATGGGCCGGTGCAGTCCGGAGTTCCAAAATCCGCTTGAATATCGCATACCAGGATCGGATCCTGTTGAAATCCCGACTGACCGTGATAGTAGTTCAGGGAGTAATTGAGATCGTCGTTCTGGCCCAGGGTGCCGCCCCAGCGCAAGCCGTAGTGCGCATCGTCGGTATCGCCCAGGGGATGGTGGTAATTGAACGGGGCGGAGCCGATAAGGTTGAAGCCCTTGTTCATATTAGCGGCCCATCGGCCACCGAAAGCGGGGATTGAATTGCCGATTTGGTCTTCGTCATCCCAGCCCGGGCGCAAAACCAATTGCAATTCGCCTTTTGCCTGGGGCACGAAAATATTCGCAACCGCCAGGATCAGTGGCTTGCGTACGTCCTCGTTTTCCGGTACCAAAAAACTGCGCCAGCGGAAATCATAACCATGAATCACATCGGTGGCGTGAAAGAAATCGGTTTCACCCCAGACTACCTGTTGCTTGCCGAAGGAAAAAGAAAGGGAATCGTTGACCCCCCAGTCGAAATACAGCTCCCGGACTTCGGCTTCATCGTATTCTTCATCGAAATCTGCCCGATTGAAACCACCGCCCAAATCAGTCAAATCTTCAAGAATATCCTCGTAATCCGTACCCCAATCCTTGGAGAAACGAAAGCGGCC
>CAXMTM010000311.1:0-1749 GCA_964196385.1 Arenicellales bacterium | reverse complement strand
CCGGTCGACATTTTCAGCCGGTCACAGCGGGATGTCCGGGACCCACACGTAGCCATCGGGATCGACCAGGAAGGCCTCTCTGACACCGTGGGGCTTGCCGGCGGCACTGGCCATGACCTCAAAGCCATTTTCAATCGCCGCCGCCTCCGCTTTGTCCGGATCGCAACCGTGCAGTCGCAACTCGGCGCCCGCGCCGCGCTGGCCGGCGGCATTGGCGGCGATGCGCAGCGGGTGCCGGTCATAGGTGTGATCCGCGTGTAACATCCACTCGGCGCCATAACCCCGGACCACGGCAAAATCGGAGTCGCTGTATACAACTGTTACACCCAGTACGGTGCGCTGAAAATTCAGTGACTTTTCGATGTCCTCAACCAGCAGGTTGAGTGTCAGGCCGGTGAGTGACCGGCCATATTCGTCGGCCGGCATCCAGCTGTCACCTTCGCGCTTTTTCATTCTGTCATGCACTACAAGCGTTAATGGAAACTATCGTTCGGTCCCGGTGAGTGGCGTGGTCGTCAAAATATTGCCTGACCGGCCGGATTATACAGCGCCTGGGAGCCTGTCCGAGAATAGAAGCCGTAGCGAGGGGGAGCCATTTTGAGTCCAGTTTTCCGATCATTTGAGGAGAATAGTTATTCATATTCGACGAAAAGGAGCGGGAAAAGGGGCCAAAAGGGCTTTTCCGCAGTAGGCTCTCTATTCTCGGACAGGCTCCTGGTGGCAACGGCTATTGAAAAAAATCCGTCAAGGTGTTTTATTCCCCGATGCCTACACTGGCACCTTCGAACAGGAACTGGAGGATGTATGATCGCAATTCCTGTCCGATGTCGAGTCCACTTGCAAGCAGGGTTGCCAGCGCAATCAGGAGAATGAAAAAATGAGTTTAAACAAGATCAGGGTTGGTGTGATTGGCGCCGGTGCGAATACCCAAAAATTCCACATCCCCAATCTCAATGCGCAAAAAGACGTCGAGGTCGTGATGGTGGCAAACCGGACCCGCGCATCGGGACGGAAAGTAGCCGGGGCATTCGACATTCAGCAAGTGGCGGACAGCTGGGAAGAGGTCGTCTACAATGACGAGATCGATGCGATATGCATCGGGACCTGGCCCTACATGCATGCGCCACTGGCGATTGCGGCACTGGAATCGGATAAACACGTGCTGTGCGAGGCCCGCATGGCGATGAACTCGATGGAAGCCCACGCCATGCTCGAAACGTCCCGCATGCACCCAAACCTGGTAGCCCAGATCGTTCCCGCCCCGCACACCCTGCCGTTCGACCGCACCATCACCGAACTCATCGGCAAAGGATACATCGGGGACTTGATCGCCATAGATGCACGCGTTGCCGAAGGCAGCCGCTTCCCGCAGTGGGACTCATCCGTACAGTGGCGCCACGAACGCGACCTGTCCGGTAACAACATCATGTTCACGGGCATCTGGTACGAAGCCATAATGCGCTGGATCGGCCCCGCTAAAACCGTCCAGGCCGCGGGCCAGAACGTGGTCAAACACCGGCGGCGCGACGACGGGTCGCGCAGCGCAATGACCATACCGGATCACATCGATATCATGTGTGCCATGGAGCAGGGAGGACAGATGAGGTTGTGCGTCTCCGCCGCGGTCGGTCTGCTGCCGGGTGTGGATATTTATATCTGCGGCACGGAGGGCACGCTCAGATTGACCGGTGAGGGGGGCAATCTGGAGCTGTACGGGGGCCGCCGCCGCAACAAGAACCTCGCCCGGAT
>CAXMTM010000310.1:0-5251 GCA_964196385.1 Arenicellales bacterium | reverse complement strand
AATGCGGCCGTTGGGATTGAGCGCCAGGAAGTCGTCCTGTTTTTGTCGTTTAGTCGAAAGTTCGAGGTGATCGAACGTATACGGGATACCGCACTCTTCGAGCATGATGGATATTTTGTACCCGTTCGGGGTTGGGGACGTATATAGATGGATCATCGACAGTACCCCGATAGCGGGCGGCCGGGGAAGTTACGGTCCGAGGACCCCCGGGGGGGCCAGTTGGCCGGGCAAGCCGAAGCCTGCGCCGCCCGCGGTCGGCGCCGTGGTTGACGTGGCGCCGCTATCGGCCGGTATCCCGGCATCCGCGGGTGCTGGTTCATTGATCGGAGTGTTATCTGGGTCATTCACCAGTAACTCAGGTTCTTCACCAGCAATCAGATCGGCATCATCCTGTGATTTATCCGGCGCACCTGACGGGTTGGCGGATGCCTTTCCCGAGGTGGACTGAGAATCGCCCTGAACCCCGTTCTGTTCGGAGGTGTTGCGTGAGCCCATTATGTTGGTGTCTGTATCAAACGTTTTTTTCTCTTCTACCTCGCACTCCCCCTCTTTGAAAGGAATGGTCTGGTAAATCGGTGAACCTCCGCCAAAAGGATTACACTTAAAAACCGTTTCCTGGGCATAGCTTAAATGGACAAAGGCTAAGCTTAGTGCGAAGAAATACTTGATCAGTTTATTCATAACTTCAAAACTTCAAAACTTCAAAGCCCAATCTCCATTCTAGACGCCAATCAACAATGCAAAAAGTTGTTTTTCGCTTGAAGGACCGTGACAAGCCATTACAATACGCGGCCTATGATGGATGAGCAATACAAACCAGACCAGATCGAACGCGGTGTACAAAGACACTGGACCGAAACCCGGAGTTTCCAGGTCACCGAGGATCCCGCCCGGGAAAAATTTTATTGCCTGTCGATGTTTCCCTACCCCTCCGGGAAGCTTCACATGGGTCATGTTCGTAATTACACCATCGGGGATGTTATCGCCAGATATCAGCGCATGCTCGGCAAGAATGTGCTGCAACCCATGGGTTGGGATGCGTTCGGTCTGCCCGCGGAGAACGCCGCCATCCAGAATCGGGTGCCACCGGCCAAATGGACCTACGAAAATATCAAAACCATGCAGACGCAATTGAAACTGCTCGGTTATGCTTACGATTGGTCCAGAGAGTTCGCCACCTGTCAGCCGGGTTATTACCGCTGGGAGCAGTGGTTCTTCACCAAACTGGTCGAAAAGGGGCTGGCCTACAAAAAAATGGCCGTGGTGAACTGGGACCCGGTGGAGCAGACGGTGCTGGCCAATGAACAGGTCGACAGCGAGGGGCGGGGCTGGCGGTCCGGTGCCCCGGTGGAACGCCGTGAAATTCCGCAGTGGTTCCTGAAAATCACGGCATATGCCGATGAACTGCTGTCAGGCCTGGACGATCTGGATGGCTGGCCGGAGGCGGTCAAAACCATGCAGCGCAACTGGATCGGAAAATCCCGCGGTGTAGAGTTTACATTTACCATCGATGGCAGCAGTGAAAGTATCGACGTATATACCACCCGGCCCGATACCATCATGGGCATAACCTATGTCGCGGTGGCTGCCGAGCACCCCATCGCAGTGGCGGCCGCGACGTCCAATCCGGAGCTTGCCGCGTTCATTGCGCAGTGCAGGAATATCAACACCGCGGAAGCCTCCATCGAAAAACTTGAGAAAAAGGGTGTCCCCGTTGGCCTTGAGGCCATCCATCCGGTCAGCGGTGAAAAACTACAGATCTGGGCCGCCAATTTTGTTTTGATGGGTTATGGCACCGGCGCCATTATGTGTGTACCGGGGCATGACCACAGGGACTGGGAATTCGCCAGCAAGCACGGTATCGATATCAGGCAGGTGGTCAGGCCGGCCGACGGCTCCGCCGTGGATATTTCCGACGGGGCCTACGTGGAATACGGCCTGACCTGCAATAGCGGGCAATTTGACGGCCTTGACTATGCCGCTGCATTCGATGCTGTGGCCGGCTATCTGCAAGGCCTGGGTCGTGGACTGCCCAAGACCAATGTCCGACTGCGGGACTGGGGCGTGTCCAGGCAACGTTACTGGGGATGCCCGATCCCGGTAATTTACGATGACGAAGAGAACGTTTATCCGGTGCCTGCTGAAGACCTGCCCGTGGTGTTGCCTGAAGACATTGCTTTCGAGGGGGTGAAATCCCCGATCAAGAGCGACCCCGAATTTTATCGGGCCCGGGTTCCGGGTACAGACAACGCCGGGGTTCGCGAAACGGATACATTCGATACTTTCTTTGAGTCATCGTGGTATTTCGCCAGATTCTGTTGCGCGGACAATAATCGGGCAATGCTGGACGAACGAGCCAACTATTGGCTACCGGTAGACCAGTACGTCGGTGGCATAGAACACGCGGTGTTGCACCTGTTGTACGCACGCTTCTTTCACAAGCTGCTGCGCGATGAAGGTCTGGTCGATTCCGATGAGCCGTTTACGCGGCTGCTCACCCAGGGCATGGTGTTGAAAGACGGCGCAAAAATGTCCAAATCGAAGGGAAATACCGTGGACCCCCAATCCATGATCGATCGCTATGGAGCGGATACTGTTCGGCTCTTCGTCATGTTTGCGTCACCCCCCGATCAGTCGCTGGAATGGAACGACGCCGCCGTGGCCGGCGCTCATCGCTATCTGCGCCGGCTTTGGGCGCTGTACCTCAAGAACGCCAAAGCGGCCAGGGAAGCCGGTGAAGTGCCCGCACGGGAACTGCCCTCCGACCTGAAGCAGCAGCGCACCCAATTGCACACGATTTTGGCCAGGGTCAACGCGGACTACGAGCGCAACCAGTACAATACCGTGATCGCCGCATGCATGGAACTCACCAATTCCACGGAGCGATTCGATTGGTCTGGTCATGGCGATGAGGGCGCGGCGGTGCTGCGCGAGATTCTGCTGGTGCTGGTGAAAGTCCTGGCGCCGGTGGTTCCCCACATCACCCACGCCCTGTGGGCGGAAATCAACGACGGTACGGAATTGCTGGATGCGCCGTGGCCCGAGGTCGATGAACAGGCGCTGGTGACGGAGGTTGTGGATATGGTGGTGCAGGTCAACGGCAAGCTAAGAGGGCAGATACAGGTGGCCACTGACGCCGATGATGACAGCATCAGGCAATGCGCGCTGGCTGACCCGAAAGTTGTACATTACATTGGTGACGCCAGGATCAGAAAATGCATCATTGTCCCGAAACGGTTGATAAATTTAGTTATCGGATAACGTATAATGAAAACCATGCTCAGGCTACGCTGTTTAAATTGACCTAACGTCGGGATACACTATGTCCATGCGTCTTATTTTGACTTTGGCTTTATGCGCGTCGTTATCGGCGTGCGGTTTCCACTTGCGCGGCAAGCTCCCTATCCCGGACAGCATCAATGTCATCGCCGTAAAGAGCGAGGACAAGGAACTGCATCGAATACTGGTGGATGCACTCAGTTTCAGTGGTGCGACGGTGGTGCAGAGTGAAGCGGACGCGCTCGCATTGCTGGACTTGCGCCAGGTCAAATATGACAGAAAAGTCCGCACTATAGACGAGCGGGGCAAGGTCACCGGCTATGTCCTGGAGTACAGGGTTAATTTCGCAGTTACCTCGGCGAGCGGGGACAGCCTGCGGGAGTCCTCGGTGGTCACCCGTCGCGACTTCAACTTCGATCCGGATCTGGTTTTGCAGGCGGAAATTGAAGAAGAAAGCCTGCGCCAGGACATGTTGTCCGATCTGACCCAGCAAATCCTGCGTCAACTGGCAACGGTTTCCGCGTCCATTGGAAGCCCCGGCAAGGTAGCATTGGCGTTCAGGCAGGTTAGCAGCTAAACCGCCTCTCCCCGATGCGAAGGTCGATCCGGCCCGGATCTCCCAGGGGGTGAGGGCCATCACTTCCGAACGAATAAAACCCCCGCCGCAGGCTAGACTGGCGAAAGTTACCCTGGTGTTCGGGGACGAACCCCTTCTTATCGAAGAGGCCGCCGACGACGTCCGCAGCGCAGCGCTGGCGCTGGGTTTTGAAGAAAGGCTGGTGTTGACCGTGGAGCCCAAATTCGACTGGAGTCGGCTTGACGAGGCAGCCAACAGCATGTCCTTGTTCGCTGCACGACGGTTGATCGACCTGCGCATGCCTGCCGGCAAGCCCGGGGATGCGGGCAGCCAGGCGCTGATCCGATTCTGCGAATCGGTTCAGGACGATACCGCACTGCTGCTTATTTGCGGACGACTCGATGGCAGGGCCCGGCAAGCGAAATGGTTCAAGGTCATCGAAAAAACAGGACGGCTGGCCGCGCAAAAACCGGTGCCGCTGCTCCGGTTGCCGGTCTGGATCCAGGCGCGGGCGCGCGCCAAAGGCATGGAAATCGATCAGGATGCGGCAATGCTGTTGTGCCACTATACGGAGGGGAATTTGCTGGCCACCGCCCAGGAGATTGACAAACTGGAACTGCTGGCGTCAGCACCGGGGGCGATCAGCTATGACGATATTGCCGGCAGTATCACTGACAACGCCCGATTCAATGTTTATACACTGGTCGATCACTGCCTCGACGGGGATGCCGCAAAGGCGGTGCGCAGCCTGACCGGCCTTCGCCATGAGGGAATCGAACCGATAATCATCGTGTGGATGCTCGCCATCCAGGTGCGCACACTGTATGGTCTGTCCAGGGCCCTAGCAGCGGGACGGCCGCGGGCTCAATTGTTCAAGTCTTTCCGGATATGGTCCCAACGGGCACCGCTGGTCAATAAAGCACTGGATCGCTTTGGCGAACGGGGGTGGGCCGCCAGGCTGCAGGAAATTGCACGACTGGATCGCATTCTGAAGGGCCGGGAACCGGGGTTCATCTGGTCCAGCCTCGAACAAACATGCTTGTCTCTGTGCAATACCGCTTATGTTAGAGTGCCACATATGAACGGGGATACGGGCCAGTACCAGTGACTCAGGCAAACGCCAGAATCGATGCCACCGCAGTGGATGTCAGCGCCTATGTGCAACAGTTGGGTCGTGCTGCGCGTTCCGCGGCTCGTACCCTTGCCGCCGCCAGTACCGGCGAGAAAAACCGGGCACTGGAAGTTGCCGCGGAGCTGATCCTTCAGCAACGGGGCCATGTGGGCGATGAAAATGCCCGGGACCTCGAGTCGGGCCGGAATAAAGGTTTGCACAGCGCTTTGCTCGATCGGCTGGAACTCACCGATGCGCGCATCGATGCCATGGCCGAGGGTTTG
>CAXMTM010000309.1:0-7075 GCA_964196385.1 Arenicellales bacterium | reverse complement strand
TGAGGAAATATTTCTTGTGGGATGAATAGACAAGCGAGACTGTGCATGATTTATGAAATGTCCGGGTTTGCCGAAGGGAGAATGGGTTATTCGTCGTCTTCGGATTCGATCTGCACCACCGGTTTTCCCCGGTAATACCCGGTCGATGTGATGTGGTGACGGCGATGCAATTCCCCGGAAACCGGGTCGGTCGATAATGTAGCCTTGCGCAATGCATCGTGGGAGCGCCTCATACCCCGTTTTGACGGGGTTTTACGGGATTTCTGTACGGCCATGTTGGTCCTTGATTATGTAAATAATTATGAAAAACAACGACATAACACCATTCAGTGCGCATCATATCGGATTCGGTCGGCGCATCATATAGATGGGCAGTGGGCCTGTCAAAAGCAGGAAATGGGGTCCGGCCCCATTTCCTCTCAAATCATGGGTTAGTGAAAATCACGGGAGCTCGTGGACAGTTTGCCAAGCCAGCCGCTCAGATCCCGCAGACGCCCGGCCACCAGGTGCAGCACGCCGTCTTCCTGCTGCACCTGGCCGCTCACCGCGAGCAATTTTGAGCACAACAGGGGCTGACGCTGGTTTTCAGCGGTTCCGGGCCAAACTACCACATTGACGTATCCGGTCTCATCTTCCAGGGTCAGGAAAATTACACCGGACGCCGAAGCCGGGCGCTGGCGGTTGATGACCAGGCCGGCGGTGCTTGCCATCGTGCCGTTACGCAATGCCCATAACGCCTGTGCCGGATATATTCGGTCCCGGTTCAGACGTTTCCGCAACAAGGCAACAGGATGGCGCCGAAGACTCAAGCCGACGTGGCCATAATCCGCAACAATATTTTCACCCTCGGCGGGTCGTTGCAAAAGAGGCTCTCCTTCGGCAAATTGGAGTGACGGTAATAGCGGCATCGGTTTTTCGACGCCACTGACCGACCAGAAGGCGCGATATCTGTGGCCACTCAGGCCGTACAGCGCGTCTGCCGAGGCCAGACATTCCAGGTCACGCCGATTCAATGCGGCACGATCAGCAAGGTCCTGAACGTCGGCGAAAGGCTTGTGTTCACGCGCTTTGACAATGCGCTCCATGCCGCTCCCCGAAAGCCCCTTGACGCGCCGCAAACCGAGTCGGATCACCGACGGCACTTGCACGATGGAATCCACGGCGCTGCACTGGATGTCGACAGGCAACACTTCCACGCCATGCCGGACTGCGTCCTGCACCAATTGGGCCGGCGCGTAAAACCCCATCGGCAAACTGTTCAGCAGGGCACAGGTGAATTCTGCCGGGTGATGCCGTTTGAGCCATGCCGAAACATAGGCCAGCAGGGCAAAACTTGCGGAGTGCGACTCAGGAAAACCATATTCACCGAATCCCCGGATCTGGCTGCATATCTGTTCGGCGAACTGGTGGTTGTAGCCGCGTTTATGCATCCCTTGTTTCAATTTGTGCTGGAACTTCTCCAGCCCGCCCCGCCGTTTCCAGGCGGCCATGCTGCGGCGCAACTGATCTGCTTCCCCCGAAGTGAAGCCGGCGGCGACCATGGACAAGCGCATAACCTGCTCCTGGAATATCGGTACGCCCAGAGTGCGCTGCAGCACATTTTTGACCTCGGGGCTGGGGTAACTGACCGGTTCGATGCCGTTTCGACGCCGCAAATACGGGTGCACCATTTCGCCCTGTATGGGTCCCGGCCTGACAATGGCGATCTCTATCACCAGATCGTAGTAACAGCGCGGTTTGAGTCTGGGCAGCATGGACATTTGCGCGCGTGATTCGATCTGGAAAACTCCGATGGTGTCTGCTTTTTGCAGCATGCGGTAAACCTCGGGGTCTTCCGCGGGTACATCAGCCATGGACCAGGGGCGGCCCGTCTGTTGCGACAGACAGGACAGTGCTTTGCGAATGGCGGTGAGCATGCCCAGGCCCAGAATATCGACCTTGAGCAGCCCCAGGGCTTCGAGATCATCTTTTTCCCACTGGATCACCGTGCGTTCGGGCATGGCCGCATTTTCGATGGGCACCAGTTGCGACAGCTTGCCCTCGGCGATAACAAACCCGCCTGCGTGCTGTGACAGGTGTCGAGGGAAACCAACCAGTTCGTTGACCAGTGCGGCCAGCAGCTTCAACTTCGGATTATCGGGAGAGAAGCCCAGTTTTTGCACCGCTTCCGATTGCAGAATATCCCGGTCCCACCAATGAATCGATTTGGCGAGCCGGCCCACCTGGTCGAGACTCATACCCAAAGCCTTGCCGACATCACGGATGGCGCTGCGGGGCCGGTAAGTGCTGATGGTGGCGGCCAGCGCTGCGCGATCTCTGCCGTATTTGTCATAAATATACTGGATGACTTCTTCCCGTCGTTCGTGCTCAAAATCAACATCGATATCCGGAGGCTCGTTACGTTCGCGTGAAATAAATCGCTCGAATAACAGGTCCAGGCGCGCCGGATCGACTTCGGTGATGCCCAGGCAGTAACAAATGGCCGAGTTGGCCGCAGATCCCCTGCCCTGACATAAAATACCCTGCTCACGGGCAAAGCGGACGATGTCGTGTACGGTAAGAAAATAGGACTCGTAACGAAGCTCCTCAATGAGGGCAAGTTCGTGGGCCACCTGCTTTATGATTTTCCCGGGCACTGTGTCCGGCCACCTGTGCCGCATGCCCTGTCTGGTCAGGCGGCTCAGCCACTCGATTGCCGTATAACCATCCGCAACCAGTTCTCTGGGGTATTCATAGCGCAGTTCATCCAGGGAAAAATTACACCGGGATGCAATTTCACAAGTCGCCGCCAACAACTCTGCGGGGTAGAAACGGGCCAGTCTGTGGCGCGGCCTTAAGTGCCGCTCTCCGTTTGGAAACAGGGCGAAGCCGGTTTGCTGTAATGACCGGTTAAGACGGATTGCCGTCAACGTATCCTGCAGTGAACGCCGGTAACGCCGGTGCATATGTACATCACCGCCGGCACACATGGGTATATTCAGTTGCGAAGACAAGCCGCGGGCCCTGTCCAACTGTTGACCGTCGTCGTGCTGCATGAGCAGTTCTACGGCGATCCAGACCCGGTCCGGAAAACACCGTCTGAGGCAGTTGCCCCTCTCTATCCGCACATTTTCATCGGTTTCGTCGATGGGGCACCACAGGCAGATACACCCATCGAGGTGAGAATCGAGCAACATGTCGCGACTGACCAGGTACTTCCCCTTGTCAGCCCCGCGACGGGCGGTGGTGATCAACTCGCATAACTGACCGTAACCTGTGCGGTCCATGGCCAGCAGCACGATCTTCAACCCATCTTCCAAGGTGAATTCGCTGCCAATGATCAGCTTCAACGGCGGGGTCACCGGTTCCCGGGTCCCGTTCCCGGTACACAACTCCCTGATCCGGGTGTGGGCCCGGACCACGCCGGATAGCGTACATTCATCGGTAATGGCCAGAGCCGAATAACCCAGATTTTGAGCGCGTTCGACCAGTTCCTCGGGGTGAGACGCACCGCGCAGGAAACTGAAATTGGTCAGGCAGTGGAGTTCGGCATACTCAGGCAGCATACTGTGTATATGTACAGTATATAGTGTCGCAACGCTATCAATCGGCTATATTGATTTCGGGCACGGTTGCTATCAGTTTTTAGAACTTCCTGGTAAAACAGCTAATAAAATATTTAGAAACATGCCATATCATATTGTTTTTATTTTACAATAATCAGCAAATTATTCTCCGGAAACTTCTCGGAACGTTCATGCTCAGCGGTGCTTGCAATGATTCTTGTTTAACCCGACTCTACCGGAGCGGTGAGAAAATCGTGCAGGGATTTGGATTCAAGGTTCCTTCTTGATAAAGATCAAGGGATGGCTCGTCAATCTCGTGAGAATTGCGGGTTAAGGACATACCGCCGTTATCCCGTCGCAGACCGGATGACGATACAGGGATATTGAGAACTTACATTCCATTACATGGACCCGCAGTTTTGAAACAGCACCCGTTTTGGGCTCACTTACGCCGGTACGCTGATACTCGCTTGTTATGTTCCCTGGCAATTACATCTGTCTTGATGTCAGTTCCAGTTCAGGCCCGGGCATCGGACGACTTGTCACGATCCGGGGCTACTTTTTCGGTTGCCGCCACGGCATTTCACCAACCCGGGGCCGATATTGACGGGGGAGGAGAATTCACTCTGTCCAGCGGCCTCTTCCGGTTGGGTGTGAAACTGCCGATTTCCCCGACGACTGTTATCGGGTTGACCATCAAGTACGATGTCGATGATTACGACTTTTCCGGTTTGACGGAGTTCGGCGGCCTGGACCCCTGGAACGACGTCAGGCGTTTTGGTGTAGGCATTCCGATTATCACCCATCTGGGTAAAAGTTGGTCCCTGGGGTTGTCCCCGTCCATCGACTGGCTGCGGGAGGATGGCGCTGACGGCAGCGACTCGTTGACTTACGGATCACCCGTTTTTGCGTTCAAAAGCTTTGCCAAACAAAAAAGACTGGGGCTGGGTGCGGGTGTATTCAGGAATGTCGAGGGAGAGTTTGGAGCAATTCCTTTTATCGCCGTGGACTGGCGCTTCAATGAACACTGGCGCCTGTCGAATCCGTTTCAAGCGGACGTCCTGGGACCGGCCGGCCTGGAGCTTAGCTATACCATTAATGACCACTGGGACATAGGCGGTGGTGGTGTTTACCGCATATTCCGCTTCCGCCTCGATGACAAAGGCGTTGCGCCTGGGGGCATCGGCGAAAATAAAGGTATTGCAACTTTTCTGCGCCTGAATCGATCGGGCAAAAGCGGGCTGGGTGTGGATATCTATATCGGGGCAATGGTTGGAGGGGAACTGGAGCTGGAAAATGCCGATGGGCATAACCTGGCGTCCAGTGACTACAGTACCGCTCCGTTCATAGCGATCACGTTTGGCGGGGAGTTTTGAGAATCAGACCCGAAAACCTTCGGGAAATGGCTCTCCTTCATTGACGAACAGGGTATTCAACCCGGTAACCCACGCACTACCCTCCACTGTTGGAATGATGGCGTCCAGTTCGCCAACACGGGTAGTACCGGCGGCGTAGCCAATGAACTGGCTGCCGATGACACTTTCGTGCACATAGCGATCGCCAATTTCCAACCAGCCGCGCGCCACACGTTGTGCCAAACGAGCGCTGGTCCCGGTCCCGCAGGGTGATCGATCGACCAGGCTTTTGCCGGCGATGACCACGCTGCGTCCGTCCGACCCCGGCGTGACCGGCTGTCCGGTCCACATACAGTGTTTTACCCCACGAATATTCGTATCCAGCGGATGCACCACGTCCATGGTCTCGTTAATCAGGCACTGCAGTTGCCAGCCCATGCGGCACAGATCCGGAACAGAATAATCCGATGCGCCCGTGTAGTGCTGTTGGGGCTCTATGATCAGGTAAAAATTTCCACCATAGGCGATATCCAGTGTCAGAGGGCCCAACGGTTCGAATTCGAACAGCAGATCCTTGTGCATCAAAAACGACGGAACGTTGATCAATCTGACCGACAAAACCTTGTCGCCCTGCTGGTCGTATTCAGCCAGGACCAGCCCCGCGGGCGTTTCGACCCTGACCTGCCCGGTTCGTTCGGGTTCAACCAGTCCGCGTTCCAGTGCAAACGTAACGGATCCTATAGTGCCGTGGCCGCACATGGGCAATGCCCCGGACGTTTCGATGAACACCAGCCCGAGATCGAAATCATTGCTTGAAGGCGGGTACAGCAACGCGCCGTACATGACATCGTGGCCGCGGGGTTCGAGCATGAGCGCCTTTCTTATCCAGTCATATTCGTCCAGAAAATGTTGTCGGCGTTCGCTCTGGTTATCCCCGACAAGTTTTGGGGCGCCCTTCACTACCAGTCTCACCGGCATGCCCGCAGTGTGTCCGTCGATACAGTGAAAGGTGTAATTCGTCATGGCTCCACTTGCATGCACAGAATTATTGGGCATGCACCTGACATAATGGCGCCATAAGAACATACAGGATAGCCGTATGCGGTGCCACAGTTGCAGCCTGGATCAAACAATCTATTTGGCAAACCTGCCTGGCGAAAAAGGCGTTGTATCTATACCGGGTTGCTGGCCCAGCGCCATTTCCGCTATTAATCGGCCTGTTGCGGGCGCCTGGGTTAGCCCGACGTGGCCGTGGCCGAAAGCGTAAATGACATTTCTGTTGTTCCTCGATGGCCCTATCACAGGACGACTGTCGGGCATGGCGGGACGGAATCCCATCCACCGGGTGGCATGATCCTGGTTGGCAGGATCCACTTGCAAGCCTGGCAGGAAGTGCATTGCTTTGCGCAACATGGCGGTCGCTCTTTCATAACGGGGTAGTTCATCGAACCCGGCAAACTCTGCGCCCCCACCGATTCTCAACCCACTGTCAAGGCGGGTGACGACAAATCCGTGCTCACCGAAAATCAATTCCCTTTTGATCTCGATATTGGGAGTCACGATGGTCGTATTGTATCCCCGTTCCGCCTCGACAGGGATCTTGTCCCCAAGCCGTTTCGTCAAGGTCCCCGACCAGGCACCCGCCGCAACCACTGCCTTGTCAACACTCATGGACTCAGAACCGCCGGTAAACACAAGTTTTACACCGCGCGCGCCGGCACTTATATCCGCTACTGAGTCGCGTACGAATTCGACTCCGATTTTTCGATCGAGCAGGCGCAGAGCTTGCAGAATATCTCCGGGGTCGGAGACGAGGTGCCAGTCCTTGATCAGGGTGGCTCCACAAAAAACGGGGGCCAATTCGGTCTCCTGAGTCAGAAGTTCAGCCTGCCCAATATGTTTGAACTTGATCCCGTTTTGCGCTCTCAGACCCCAGCCCGGCAGGGAATTGGAAAACTCCCTCTCGTTTTCGTACAGGTGCAGAGCACCGGTTCTTCGAATCAAATCAGTTATATTCGCTGCTTTATAGAGCGGGCCACACAGCTTTTTAGAGTGCAGGTTGAGACTGGCCAGGGCGGCGGCGGTTTTTCCGACATTTTCATGCCGACTCGCCAAAATAAAGCGCGTCAGCCAGGGCAGGAGGCTGAGTATATACCCGGCCTTAATGGACAGTGG
>CAXMTM010000308.1:0-4472 GCA_964196385.1 Arenicellales bacterium | reverse complement strand
CGAAGCGCTGGAGCATCACCGGCAACGAAGCAGTGGGCATGGGCGCACTGCGCGGGGGCGTGCGATTTGTAGCCGCTTACCCCATTACTCCGGCAACTGAAGTGCTGGAGTGGCTGGCGCCCGCACTGGACAAGGTTGGGGGTGTACTGGTTCAGGCCGAGGATGAATTGAGCTCGATCAACCAGATCATCGGGGCTTCGTTCGGAGGTGTGCCGGCGTTGACGGCGACGTCTGGTCCCGGCCTGGCGTTGATGGTGGAATCCATCGGCCTGGCGGTGGCGGCCGAGATCCCCATCGTCGTGGTCAACGTAATGCGCGGTGGGCCGTCCACCGGCATTCCCACCAAATCGGAACAGACTGATCTGAATATTGCACTGTATGGCCTGCACGGCGATGCACCCCATCTGGTGGTGGCGCCGACGTCCGTGGCGGACTGCTTGTTCACCACGCAGTGGGGCGTTCAGTTGGCCGAGGCACTGCAAACACCGGCAATCGTGCTGTCGGACCAGTCGCTGGGACAAACTCGTGCGGTGCTCGAACGTCCGGCTGATCTCGTTTTGCTGGAAAGACGCAGTACGGCAACGCATATGGACACCGAATACGAGCGTTATGCTGTTACCGCGTCCGGTATTTCCCCGATGGCCATCCCGGGCACGCCAGGCGGACAATATACGGCGGACGGCCTGGAACACAATGAGTCGGGCACGCCTTCCAGCCAGGCCGAAGACCACAGGATTCAACTCGACAAAAGGCACCGCAAACTGCAGGCTTATAATTACGGTGACCACTGGGCCGATATCGAGGGCACGGGCAATATCGCAGTGATCACCTGGGGATCGAGTTGTGGGCCGGTACGTGAAGCCCTGGCGCAGCGGCGCAGCGGCGGCGGGGATATCCGGCTTATTGCCATGCGCCTACTGAGCCCCGAGCAGCCAGAAAAACTGGAGGCCGCATTGCAAGGGGTCGACCGAACCCTTGTGGTGGAACAGAGCCATCGTGGCCAGTTCTACAAGTATCTGCGCGCCCACTATGATTTACCGAGCGAGACCAGGGCATTCTTTCGCCCCGGACCCCTGCCCATCCGCCCCAGTGAAATACACCAGCAACTTGCTGAATGGGAATGAATATGAACAAAGCCGTAACCAGCACCGTCGCCAGCCCCAAAGACTACAAGTCGTCGATCAAACCGGTGTGGTGTCCCGGTTGTGGCGACTTCAGCGTACTGTCCGCCATAACCAAGGCCATGGCCCATATGGCACTCAAAGCTGAGGAGGTGGCTGTGGTTTCCGGCATCGGCTGCTCATCACGAATTCCTGCCTACCTCAACACCTACGGCTTTCATGGGCTGCACGGGCGGGCGCTGCCGCTGGCTACCGGGTTAAAAGTAGCCCGCCCGGACCTGACGGTATTGGTTGCGGGCGGTGATGGCGACGGTTTTTCCATCGGTGGCAATCACTTTCTGCACGCTTGCCGGCGCAATATCGACCTGACTTACATCGTCATGGACAACCAGGTCTACGGTATGACCAAGGGACAGGCATCACCGACCACCGACCCCGATTGGGCGCGCAGCAAACTGACGCCCCACGGCACCGGCATCAATCCCTTTTACCCGCTGGTTATTGCATTGGGGGCCGGCGCAAACTTCATCGCCCGCGTATCAAGCCATGACCCCAACGGTACCGCCAGGACCCTGGTTGAGGCCATTCGCCACCCCGGCTTCTCGTTTGTGCACGTGTTGAGCCCGTGCGTTACCTACCAGCCGGAACAACGCGAATGGAAAAAGCTGGTCCGTCCGTCTCCGGTAGAGGCCACCTCCGATGCCGGCCAGGCCGCTCGCCGCTTGATGACGGACGACAACCTGTACCTTGGGGTCCTCTATCACGGCGACCGCAAAACCTATCACCCGCATTTCGACACCACCACAGTAGATCCGTCGCAACTCGAACAGGAATTCCTGATATGAGTACAGCCGACAAACCCGACTGCGATGCCATCCATTCCGCACCCGAACTCATTGCATACACCTGCGCCCTGGAGTCTGAGGCCGCCGACCGTTACCAGGAACTGGCCGACCAAATGGAAGTGCACAACAATCCGGAGGTGGCCGAACTGTTTCGAAAACTATCCGCTTTGAGCGATGAACTGAAAGCACATTACATGAACTCGAGCGAAGGAATGGAGCTGCCGAATATTGCGCCATGGGACTATCGTTTCGAATGCATCGAGTTATTGCAAACCGACAACATGGATGACATTCACTATCTGATGACGCCGTACCACGTCGTAGAACTTGCTCTGCGCTGTAAAAATCGGCAGATCGAGTTTTCTATCCACATGTCCGAGACTCACGATGATGATGGCATCATCCGCATGGCGCAGGATTTTGGGAACGAGCAGGCCAAACACATCCACCTGCTGGAGGAATGGCTGACCGAGTATCCCGAGCCCGATGTGGACTGGCACGAAGACCACGACCCACCGATGCTCCAGGAATAGGCGGGCAAATGGCGAATCCACTTGTGGCGGACAACCCCCCCGCTGAGGCCCTCAAATTCCCCTGGGACACCCCTCCCGCGCCAGGAACGGTTCACGAGGTCGCTGCCGGCGTATGGTGGATACGAATGCCGCTGCCTTTTGCTCTCGATCACATCAACCTGTGGCTGATCGCCGACGGTGAAGGCTGGACCCTGGTGGATTGCGGTATTTGCAATGACCAGACCATGGGCTTATGGCGATCCCTGCGGGCTGAAAACAGCGCACGACCCATAAAGCGCATCATAGTGACCCACTTCCACCCCGATCATCTGGGCCTTGCCGGCTGGCTGAAATCGGAAACAGGTGCGCCACTGTGGATGACGCAGGCCGAATGGAGGAATGGATCCCTTCTCTACAATGACACTGCAGGAAGATACAGCGATCTCCAGGTAGAAATGTTCCGGGACAATGGATTGCAGCAAGCCCGGCTGGACGCGATGTCCAGGGGCGGGAACCGCTACCGTGAACTGATCTCGCCCCCACCCGGTGACTTCCGGGTCATCGCCGATGACGACGTCATCGAGGTGGGAGAACACGGCTGGCGTGTGATAGTCGGCACCGGCCATGCGCCGGAACACGCCTGTCTGTATTGTGAAGATCTCGGCGTATTGATCTCCGGCGATCAGGTACTGCCGAAAATCACGCCCAACATCAGCTTGTCCGCGAGTGAAGCGGACGCCAACCCGCTGCAGATGTATCTGGACTCTCTGCAACGATTTACCGGTCTGCCCGAAAACACCCTGGTCCTGCCCTCCCACGGTGTTCCCTTCTATGGCCTGCAGCTTCGACTGCAGCAGATCCGTGAACACCACCATGAGCGCATCGAAGTCCTGTTCGATGCCTGCAAAGAACCGCAAACCGCGGCGGAATTAATGTCGGTTATGTTCAAGCGTGAACTGGACGATCACCAGGTCATGTTTGCCATGGGAGAAAGCCTGTCACATCTGGCCTACTTGAAGCATCAAAACAGGTTGACAAGAGGAGCCGACCGCAACGGTATAGTTCGTTATTGGCAATGATAATGACTGCCGCTCAAACAATAACTGTTTATCACGATGTCCACTAAATCAGCTCAGCATGCTGCAAAAATCAGTCCGAATGATTTACCTGGTGGTTGGTGGTTTGTGTACGACCCTGAGTATCGTTGGCGCTTTTGTACCGGTACTGCCCACCACCCCATTTTTGCTGGTGGCCTTGTGGGCATTCAGTAAAAGCTCACCCAGGTTGAAGAATTGGCTCTACCATCACCCAAAATATGGACGGACCCTCCAGGAATGGTTTGAGTATGGTGCAATCAGCGTGCGCGTAAAAATTATTGCTTGCACCGCTATGATGTGCAGTGTCCCTGTGGTCTACTTCATATCGGGCAGTTTTATCGCAGTTTCAGTACACGGCACGATAATTTTTCTTACCGCGATTTTTATTCTTTCCTGGCCTTCCACGCGAACTGAAGAAATCGGGCCCAGCGGCACTGCTTCGGCGGAACATTCTCGATAGCGGGCTAACAGGTCAACGGCGACTCCTAACTCCACGGCAGCGTCTCGTCTTTGCGTTCCAGGTTTGCCCGGGCCCAGGTGGGGGATACATCCTCGGCTGTGCCATCGACTCCCAACTTGAAGTTCCCAAGGTTTAGCTGCTTATGGTAGACCACCTCGCCCGCCCACAAATGTTCATGGCGACGAAGTCGTCGATCTTGGTGTTAATGACGAGGCTGGATTCGGCGCCACCAGGACCGCGCTCGGGAGTTGAACTCGCATCACACCGAATCGGGCGACCATAAGTCACGTTTCCGCGGACATGCTTATCCGCTTAAGTTCGGTCGATACTATATCTTGTGTTTGGCATCTACCATCAATTTCAGGGCGCGTAAGAACGCCGGCCCACGCCAGAATCGGCGATTGAATCTGAAAGTATATTCATTGAGATAAGCTTGC
>CAXMTM010000307.1:0-4767 GCA_964196385.1 Arenicellales bacterium | reverse complement strand
GATGACGTGAATACGGTCGCCGGTTTACCGGTGATTTCCCCGGACAACCACAACGGACTGGTGGAATCGAGAAAGTATTTCATTGCTGCGGCCATATTACCAAAGCGGGTGGGGCTGCCCAGTGCCAGTCCCGAACAACTGGACAGATCCTCTAGACTCACGTAGGGATCGCCGGATTCAGGAATGGGATCCGCGCTGGTCTCGACTACCGTCGAAACGCCGGGCACCGTCCTCAGTTTTGCCATCAAACCGCCGGATTCGACGCCTAGCGCT
Source organism: Arenicellales bacterium (assembly GCA_964196385.1). Classification (GTDB taxonomy): domain Bacteria; phylum Pseudomonadota; class Gammaproteobacteria; order Arenicellales; family JAANXG01; genus JAHEKE01. Next base: position 4,494 of record CAXMTM010000307.1, on the reverse strand, counting down.
ATTTGTGACGCCATTTTCTTAATGGAGCCATGGCGGCTGTAGTACAGGACCAGCACATAGCCATTGTTTGTCACAGGATTTCCAGCACCTGTTCCGGGGGGCGTCCGATTGCCGCCTTGCCGTTGCAGACCACTATGGGTCGCTGCATCAGAACGGGGTATTCAACCATCGCCTGCAACAGCTGATCGTTGGAAACTTCCGGGTTGGCCAACCCACTGTCCCTGTATTCTGCTTCCCCCGTTCGCATGAGACCCCGGGGTGCGAGGTCGAGCAAACGCAGGATTCCGCTAAGTTGCTCCCGGTCGAGTGGGGACTGCAGGTATTCGATTATGCGGGGTTCGATATTTCTCGATCTCAGCAGTTCGAGAGTTTTTCTGGATTTCGAGCATTTTGGATTATGGTAGATGACAACTTCCACGTCGGATCCTATACTTTGAATTATGAATGGCCGGAACGTACTGCTCATGTTGACAGTCCCAGGGTGTGATGTTAGTTTGCGGTCATGTAAGATTCAATCGAAACTGAACAATGTTGGGAGAGTATCGAATGCCTTCAGTTAACAGCGCGATCAAATTACTGACAGTCGGGATTGCCGCGATCACCATTGCGTCCGGCTGTGCTACCGCCAAAAAAGGTGAGATGGCGGAAGCGGCGGCCGCGCCCGCAGCCCCAGCTGCTGTAATGGCGGCGTCAATGGCACCGGACAGCTACACCGTCAAGCAGAGAGATAACCTGTGGGATATCGCCGATATGCAGGAAGTGTACGGCAATGCTTTCGACTGGCCGATCATCTACAGCCACAATCGCGCGCAGATCAAGGATGCGGATTTGATATACGCGGGTCAGGTTTTCAATGTTCCCCGTGAATTCAAGCCTAGGGAAGTAGCCAATGCTCATGCGCACGCCAGGAACCGTGGAGCCTGGACACTGGGTGTAACCGAAGAGTCGGACACTGCATTCCTGGCTTCAAGCCCAATGTAATCCTGAATTTCTACCGATCCTGCGAAGGCCCCCTTTTTGTGGGGCCTTTTTGTTTTTGGCGGCTGTGAAGGCGTTACTCCGAGCAGAAAATAGGGGACAGACCCCAATTTCATAATGTAAATTGGGGTCTGTCCCCTATTTTCTGCCAAGATGGTGTGAATATTTGATGCCTGGACGGGAAGGTATTTTTGCGCGGGTCCTTAAAGCCGGACGTTTCGCCAAATGTGTGTGGCGTCGGCTATTTGATGATCACATACAGACCAATGCGGCAGCCTTGTCTTTTACCACGGTGCTTGCCCTGGTGCCTGCCGCGGCTGTTATGTTTTCGATGTTGTCCGTGTTCCCGGTTTTTGAAGAGTGGTCTCAGCAACTGGAACATTTTGTATACAACAATCTGGTACCGGATACGGGTGAACTGGTGCAATCACATCTGCAGGACTTCATCAGTCAGACTGGCCGGCTCACCGCATTCGGACTTCTTTTTCTGTTGGTGAGTGCGCTGTTGCTGCTGTTTACTATAGAAGAGACCCTGAACAAGATCTGGCGCGTGGACGCCAGCCGAAGTGTTGTCCAGCGCATCCTCTCCTATTGGGCGGTTCTGACCCTGGCGCCTCTGTTGATGGGAGCAAGCTTGTCGCTGACCTCGTACCTGGTATCCACGGCTCTCGGTGGCGATGGCAACGTCGCGCAAGCCCGCAGTTGGTTTCTGAGCATATTACCGTTCTTATTCGAAGCGATGGCCTTCGTACTGCTTTATACGGCGGTTCCCAACAAGCCCATCCGGTTCCACCATGCGTTTGTGGGTGGCGTAACAGCGGCTTTATTGTTTGAAATCACCAAGCAGGGCTTTACCTGGTACATATCGAACTTCCGCAGCTATGAAATCATCTACGGCGCCCTGGCATCTATCCCGATATTTCTGATATGGATATACTTGTCCTGGCTGGTGGTGCTGGTCGGCGCCGAAGTCACTGCGGTATTGGGTGAGGAGGAACAGGGACCAGAAAACTAGCCCATTTCTTCGTACTCAAACCACTCGTAGTGCAGACCCCGCTCTATCAATTTGTTTGCGCGCACAATCCTGACTGCCGATCCGTCGTCGACCATAAGTTGACGGCTTTTCCGATACGCTCCGGGCGGGGTCAACAGGGACTGTGATTGTTCTATATTGTCGTGGTTGGGGATGGAGATCGAGAGTTTAAAACTGCCCAGGGGCATGTCCGACTTGCCGACGGGCCTGAGCGCGACTGCCGTGCAGCCTGCGCCGAGTTTCTGCAGACCCAGCCGGAGTTCAGTATCCGTAATGCGAATCCGTCGAATCAGCCCAGCGGACCAGTTCGCCCCGCCACGATTTGTCCGGAAAGCAACGACCTCGCCAACCCGTGCAAGGATCGCGGCAGGCCTGCTGAGATCCACGTACATACAGATGCCGTGTATGCTTTCGTCCGCAGCCAGCCAGTTCTGCTTGGTGTGGTCTTGTATCGGTGCCGTTCTTTGTTGTGCATCGGAATTGTCGGTTGCAGCCGGCGGGTTCCGGGGTCCGTTATCATCTGCGACCCCCTTGAAAGTGAAACCTCCATTCAGATAGAAATTACACGCGGGGATCCCGAGTGCCAGTTGATACGGGCCGGAGATCGCGTTGCGCGGATGTTTTCGTCTTGGTGCCAGGCCCCAGGCACGGATCACCCTTTCCAGCATGTCCGCTCCACCGTTTTCGAAAAACCCGACTCCGGGGCCGGCCGGGTTTGGGCTTGTGCCGGCCCTTAAACTGTGCCACTGGTTGTGGGCGATGTTCGTTATGGTGCGTGCATCGAGCAGCATGTGATGTCTGGTTCGCTTTGGAGTCAGTCCCTCAGTGTATGGCTGTGCCGGCAGATCCTGGGCAGGGTCGATAACAAACTGACAACGTGTTGTCGGCAGCGTGCGAAATGGGGAAATTTCCGCACTGGACGCCCAACGATCGAGGTAGCGGTATATCATCCCGATGACTTTAACCGACAGTTTGTAACTGTCGCTAATACCAAACAAGACGGCTTGTTGATAGGCGTGTGGAATATTGTTACTGGGTCTGGACCGGTTCAGCGCGTCCTTGACCGGGTTGTCCAGAAAACCAAGCTTGCGGGCATATATGTACAACGTGTGGATTTCCATCCACGTTCCGGCGGGATAACTGTTGTAAGTTAACGCACTATTGTACAAAGCGTGAGTCAGGTAGCGGATAGACCGATGTATCGCTGTGGACAAATCGTTGTTGGTTCTGCCTGAGCGGAGCATCACAGCAGAATCGAGCACAACGGACTTGTACCCGTAAGCCATTTCCATGTTGACTCGTCTGCACAGATCGGTAATCTTGCTCTGTTTTTCGGATAAGGGGGAGTACTTGTCGTACAGTGTTTTCTCGATATTTTCTCCAATGAACCCAATGGGTGTTCTGTACAACTCCAGCAGTCGCAACCGCGACCCCGGTTTGACGGGGACGCGGTTGAATTCATGCAGGGCCTGGAATATCCTGGCGAGGCTGTCTTCCGTATCGAGCAGGGTAAGTTTTGCAAGCCATTCGCGGGTCTGATCAGGTGTCAGTTCAACCGTGACGGTATTGCTGGAGTTTTGTTCCGGAATGGCGAGTATTGATACCATCAGCTACTCTCCAAAATAAGCGTAAATCAAGCGAAATGCAACGAACATGCCGCCGATACAGGGTTTCCGGGTTCGTTCAGGGCGTGGGTTTCCGCTACTACTCACAAAAAAAGGCCCTCCATCTTGGCTTGACCGGTTGGGTGCGCAACCTTGCCGGCGGCGATGTGGCACTGCTGGTGTGTGGTGCGCCGGAAAGGCTCGATGAATTTCATGAGTGGCTTTTACAGGGGCCGGTCATGGCCAGGGTATCCGGTGTCGAGGTTGAGACCCTGGATGTGATCTCGGATCTCGATGGATTTGCTATTCGTTGAACCCAGGAGCCTGTCCGAGAATAGAGAGCCTACTGCGGAAAAGCCCTTTTGGCCCATTTTCCCGCTCATTATTGTCAAATATGAATAACTATTCTCCTCAAATGATCGGAAAACTGGACTCAAAATGACTTCCCCTCGCTACGGCTTCTATTCTCGGACAGGCTCCTACTGTTCGAAGCCGTATGCAGGCGGCTGCCAGGTTTCATTGAACGCAAGCATCACCCTGGACGAATAGACCGCCTTGCCGTAGCTGCCGTTGTAGCGCGCGAGTGCATCTTTGATATCACCGTCCGTCATGTCCAGGTAGTATTTGAGGATAGTGCACCCGTAGCGAAGATTGATGCGCGGTTGAAAAAGATTGTCTCCCGGGTGGCCGATTTCTTTCTTCCAGAAAGGCATGACCTGCATTAGCCCCCGGGCGCCGGACCGGGATACGGCAAAACGGTCGAATGTGCTCTCCACTTCGATGAGCGCCAGCACCAGTTCCGGGCGGAGCCCCGCGCGAGCGGCTTCGGTATGGACGGTCTTCAATAGCTGCACTCTGTAGAACGGATCCGGAATCCTG
>CAXMTM010000306.1:0-5975 GCA_964196385.1 Arenicellales bacterium | reverse complement strand
GCATCGCTGCATGCACAAGTTGCCACGCCCCCAACGGGTACGGTGTGCCGCAGATCTATCCGCGGGTGGCCGGCCAGCACCGGGATTACCTGAAAAAACAGCTTCTGGCCTATAAATCCGGACACCGGCAGAGCCGGGGCGAGATCATGAACAACATCGCATTTCTGCTGTCCGAGCAACAGATAGAAGATGTTTCGACGTATATGCATGCGCTGAAATAACTGCCGGCACCTCCGCTTCCAGAAAAACGAACCGCCAGGTGCTGTTGAGATTTCGCCCGCAGACAATTGCCGATGAATCCATTGCCGGGTGGCACCAAAGAATAGGTGTCTAGCCCCCATTTCTCACAGGTCTGATGGCCATCGCGGGGTTCCCGGCTTCATATTTTCCCGTGGCAGTCTCACCGGCAGGATGTCCCGAATTTCCGCATCCAGATCATCGCCGATGTGGCCCGGAAAGTGTTCCGTCATCGTTTCTTTGAGTATTCTCTGGGCGCGCTCCAGCGCAATCTGCGACCCGGATTCCGCCCACTCCTTGGGGCTGTTGCGGTCGCCGACATCAGGGTAGACATAATCCTTTTGCATCAGGGCCATGGTTTGCTCATGGCCCAGGAAATGGTTTGGCCCGTCTATACATACCTCCCGAATGGCATCAACCGACAGGGAATTCTCCGTTACCTCTATACCCCGGATGGTGCGATTAATCGCGCCCAGCATGTCGTTGTCGATCACGAAGCTCTCGAAACTACAGCCCAGCAGGCTGGCCTGCATGCCTGCGGATTCGTAGATCATGTTTGCCCCGCTGTGGCCGGCCAGTGCATTGGTATAGGCTTTTTCATAACCGGACTGTACATCGGGCATTTTTGAGTCCGCCATGCCGCCAGCGATGCCGGTGGGCAAATCGTAATATCTGCCCATCTGTCCACAGGCCGCCATCAATACGGCTTGCTCCCCACTGCCGCCGCTCATGGCACCGGTGCGCAAATCCGATACAAAAGGCCAGGCACCGAAGATTGCAGGGTGGCCGGGAGCGATGGCGTTAACATAGACCAGGCCCGCCAGTACCTCGGCGATTTCCTGTACTACAGCCCCGGCAAGCGACGCCGGACTGGTTGCCCCGGCCTGGCCGGCCGCCAGCAACAGGATCGGCATGCCTGCCCGGACCCCGGCCTCCAGCGAGGCACAAGCATCTTCGGCAAAACGCATCGGCGGCACAACAAAGCAGCACGACATGCTGACGAATGGACGCTGGCGCCATTTTGCCTCACTGCCGGCAATCCGGTGCAGCATGGGCATGGTATCGTCAAGGTACTCCGGCAGCACGAAACTGGTGCCGACGTGTTTGCCGGTGCCGCTAACGCTGGCATAACACGTATTGATATCCATCTCCCGCGGATCGATGATGTCCCGCGCGACTAGTGGGCGCTGGTAGAAGTGGATATGTTCGAGTGAGTCGACCAGGCGGGCGATATCGTACAGGTCCGCAAGCGTTGATTCCCGGTATTCCCGCGTATTACAGTCTACGATGTGCACGGCGGCCCCGGCCGTTCCGAAATAGGTCTTGTTGCCGCTGAGTTCCATGTCATGTTTCGGGTTCTGCCCGCACAAAACGAAATCCCGGGCAGCCTGGGCTACAGTGTCCTCGATCAGGGACCTCGGCAGACAAAGGCGTCCGTGTTCGTCCATGTGGCCGCCGGCACCGGTCATGAGTTCTGTACAGCTCGGAATTGCCTGGCTGAGCCCGACGTTTTCGAGCAAGTCCAGCGCAGCCTCATGTATGCGGTTTACCTCTGCATTGGTCAGGGGTTTGTAGCGCCCCCCTTCCAGCCCCGGGCGAACCGGACGTTCGTCCTCGGGTATGGGTGCTGCCCGGAGCGCCCGTCTGGCTGTTCGCCCGCCTCTACGACCCTTTGAATCTGACATTTTGATCTCACTGTAATACTTGATTGCAAGCGGGCCGCAGCCGGGGGTCAGGCCGCGCTCCAATGGGCGCATTCTCCGTCGTCTTTTCGGGCCGGTCAATAGACCGGTGCAAGCAATTTTTAAGGAAACTAAGGTCAGTACAATCTAAGGTATTCCGCAACTTCCCAGTCGGTGACGGTCTGGTGATAGCGCTCCCACTCATCAACCTTGTAGGCGAGGTAAGAATTGCGCATCACCGCACCCATGACCTGCCCGGCGAGCTCGTCGTGGCGCAACGCATCCGTCGCCATCATCAGATTGCGCGGTAGCCGCAGGATGCCGAGTTCTGCGAACTCCTCGTCCGTCATGGCATAGAGGTCGCGGTCGGTGGGCGGGCCGGGGTCGATCTTGTTGCTGATCCCTTTCATTACCGCAGCCAGGGTCATAGCGAGCGCCAGATAGACGTTCATGCACATGTCCGCGGCACGGTTTTCAATGCAGTAGCGGCTTTGCGGCAAGCGGAACTGCGCCGAGCGGTTGTTGTAGCCGTAGGTGATGTTGGTCGGCGCCCAGGTAACGGTGCCGCCCTCAAAACCGCCGACCCGGGGCACGAGCCCATTGTAGGAGTTCACCGTTGGACAGGTGATCGCGGTCATCGCCTCGGCATGAGCCATGAGCCCGCCAACGGCGTATCTTGATTCATCGGTCCAGCCCGTGTCCTCTGATCCGAACAGGTTGTCCCCCGGTTTGTCGACGGCCTGCAGCGAAAAGTTGATGTGCGCACCGGAGCGCCAGTCGCCGGTGGTCGGCTTCGGCATGAAGGTGATGAACATGTCATGCTTCTTGGCCACTTCCTTCAGCAGGATGCGCAGAAACACCAGGCGGTCGGCCATTTCCAGCAGGTGTGTATAGTGGAAATCAAGCTCGAACTGTGAATAAGCCCCTTCGGCGACTACATCGTGCAGGTTCCAGCCAAGCTCCTCCAGTATGTCGATCATCTCCTTCAGGAACGGCATCGAGTCGACGGAGTATTCGACATCATAACCAAACGCCTGCCGGCGCGGACGAAGTCCGTTTGGCGGATCATTGTCAATGGCCTTGACCGGCTGTCCGCTCTGGTCATAACGCATGGCGATGAATTCCGGTTCAATCCCGGCATAACCCACATAACCGGCCTTTTCAGCATCGCGAATCGCCCGCTTGAGTGCCTGGCGTGGGCAGACATTGTATGGTTTGTCCTGCCAGAAAAGATCCGCAAAGATGATCGCCATCGACTTGTCCCAGGGGCAGACGTAGACCGCATCGAGATCGGGCACCATGACCTGGTCGGAATCTGCCGGCGTCAGTTCCGGCACATACGAAATAGAGTGAACAGCAAATTGCGGTCCTTTGCCCTGACACAGGATTTCAAAATCGCTCATTGGCACCGGTTTGGTCTTGGGGATACCGAACAGGTCAATCCAGCACGACAAAACGTATTTGACCCCGGCTTTCTCAAGCTGCAGACGGACTTCGGCGACCCGCTCCGTGGATGGCAGTGCATCGGCAAAGTTTTCAACATAGGCGGTCATTCAATTTCTCCCGGGACAATATTTGGTTTGTGTTTACGTCGATCTTTTTTTACGGCACCAGTTTGGCTGCAACAGGAGCCGGTTGTTGAGGTATTTCAGACCCGTTCCAGGAAGCCGTTGCGGTTTTTACCGGCCACTTCGACCAGTGCGGCGAGCCGACTGCAGTCTAATGTGATATTAATATACCAATTAAGCAAGGCGATTGGATTATGCTGCCATATTCAAAAGCAGCGATTGAGCCTCGTGTCTACTACACTGTTGAAGATATTCGCGGGACATTTTTTCAATGCCTTGTGTCATGAAATTTCTCAGGACCCAGGCCAAACAGGAGCTAAACCATGCCGGTACCCAGTGTATTCAGAATTTCCGATATCCAGGATCGCATCGATAACCTGCCCGCCAACGGCACCTTTATCAAGCCGTTTGTCACGGTAGAACACAGCGATACGATGTGTGCCGGGATCAACTGTCTTAATCAGATTTCCGTGCCCTGGGACCTGACATGCGACGAATTGATTTTCTGCCTGCAGGGCACCTTCAGGCTGGTGGTTGACGGGGTGGATTACGTTCTCAATCGCGGCGACTTGATGTTCGTCCCCAAAGACAACCATGTGAAATATGAATGTGACGAGAAATGCATTATTTTTTATGCGGCGTATCCGGTGGATTGGAAACAGCGTGCCGGCATCACCCACGTCCCCGGTATCGATCCGCAAGACATGCCGAACAGCGACTGTTCTTGAATCTGCAACGTCATGGACCCTGAGCACTCGATTGCCGCCATAGAGGCACCCCGCGAAATCAGCGAGGTGCGCGCCATGTTCAGAGAGTATGAGGCGTTCCTCAATGTCGGCCTGTGCTTCCCGGGGTTCGAACAGGAGCTGGCCGGGTTGCCGGGGGAATATGCACCGCCGCAAGGCGCTCTTTTCAAGGCCACGACGGCGTCCCGGGTTGCGGGTTGCGTTGCGCTGCGGCCTGTGCAGGACGGGCTGTGTGAGATGAAAAGATTATTTGTCAGGCCCGACTACCGGGGGCTGGGCCTGGGGCGCAAGTTGGCGAAGCGCATCGTCCTGGAAGCGAAGCGGATCGGTTACACGCGGATGAGGCTGGAAACATTCGAGTTTCTCACCGGCGCCATACATATTTATAAGGATCTCGGTTTTATGCAAATCGGGTCGTACTACGACGATCCCCACACCGAGGTGCTCTACTGGGAGCTGGATCTGGAGGGGTCCTGACCGCGATGCATCAATCCCACTGACGGCACATTCCCTAAATCACACGCTCGTTTCCCCCGTCGATAGGGATCTGTGCACCGGTAGTTTTGGCGAAAAGCGGTCCCGCCATTTCACAGACCAGTTCGGCCACGTCATGTGACCTGACTTCGGTCTTCAGCAGGTTGTTTTTTTTGTAGTCATCTACACACAGACCATAATGCGCGGCCCTGCTGTGCAGAACTTCGTCGGACCAGATGCCGGTATCGAACACAGCGTTGGGGTGTACGGTATTGACCCGGATGCCCTTTTCGGCGAGTTCCAGTGCGGCGACACGAGCGAGTTGGTTCAGGCCTGCTTTGGCGGCGGAGTACGCGGCGGCCCCGGGACCCGGCGCCGGTACATTCTTGGAGCCGATGATCACCACCGCGGGGTCCATCCCGTGGGTCAGGAAGGGGATGGCGAGGGTAAGCAAGCGCTGGTGACTCGACAAATTCAGGTCCAGGCTGGCAGCCCAGGCGTGGTCATCCATATCGGCAATGGACTGGCTGGCCGGGAACATTCCGGCATTGCTGATGACGATATCGAGTCCACCATAGGATTGAATTCCACAGCGAATGCTGTCCAGCAGCGCCCCGGGATCGCGCACATCGCAGGTTATCCCATGCACATCATCGCGGTCATACATGTGCCCGATGTCGTCATTGATATCGAGCGCAACAACGGCGGCGCCGCGGGCGAGAAGGGAGTCCACGCATGCCTTCCCGATGCCGCTGGCGGCGCCGGTTACCAGCGCAACCCGTCCCTGCATGGGCGGTCTGGCACCCCCCTTTTTGAGTTTTGCCTGTTCCAGGTCCCAGTACTCGACCGCGAAGATGTTCGCGGGGTCGAGAGCGCACCATGCCCCCAGAGCCTCGGCCCTCTGAATGCATCGAATGGTGTGCCGGTTGATGTCGGCGACGACCCGGGCGTCCTTCACCGAACCGCCAAATGCAAGCACCCCGGTTTTGGGCCACACTGCCCATCTGGGTGCCGGGTCGAGACAGGTCAACTGGCCGCGGGTATTGGTAGCGAAGTAACTTTCGTAGTGCCGGGTATAAGTGTCCACACCCTCCTCGATACCGCCGTCGATGACAACAGGAATACGCTTCGTCCGTATCACATGATCCGGGGTCAACGGCCCGCGTGTTGCGATGTCCTCCACGTCGGCCAGGGCGGCGAATCCTCTCGCCGCCTCGCTGTCGTCAACCACGCCGATCATCGGTTTGCCGGCGGCGATGGATACGGCT